>PFGG01000079.1 GCA_002783405.1 bacterium (Candidatus Blackallbacteria) CG13_big_fil_rev_8_21_14_2_50_49_14
ATATTCAGGCCGAACAAGCCCGTCTGCGGCGATATTCAGGCCGAACAAGCCCGTCTGCGGCGGGGAGACCGTTCTCAGCGCCCTTTGCCGCTTGAATTACAGGGTACGCCTCTGGCCGAAGCCACTCCCCAGACGCTTAAAAAACTCTACCGTCAGCTGGCACGGCGTTGGCATCCTGATCAAGGGGGCGATGCGGAGGTGTTTTTGGCTTTGCAACGCAGCTATGAATATCTCTTGCGCTATTGGGGGCTTTAGACACTTTGCAGGGCATGCAGTTCGGCATAGGCCCCTGCTTGCGCCAAAAGTTCCTGGTGTTTGCCACTTTCGAGCAGTTCTCCATATTTCAGCACGAGAATTTTATCTGCTTCCTGAATGGTGCTGAGACGGTGGGCGATCATAAAGGCCGTGCGGCCTTCTAAGAGGGTATGCAGGGCTTTTTGCATCTGGCGCTCGGTTTGGGGGTCAATATGGCTGGTGGCCTCATCCAGAACCAGCAGGGCCGGTTGTCGCAGCAGGGCCCGTGCAAAGCTCAGCAATTGTTTTTCTCCTGCGCTCAGGTTTTGCGCGTTTTCAAGCAATTCAGTCTGGTAGCCCTTAGGCAGGCGTTCAATCACTGTATCCAGTCCAATTTCCTGCAAGGTGGGTAAAATGGCCTCTGGGGTGAGATCGGGCTCTCCCAAAACCAGGTTTTCATGAATACTGCCGGGAAAGAGCATCACGTCCTGCAGAACCAGTCCCACGCGACGGCGCCAGGTGCCGGGGTCGAGTTCCTGTAGATCAAGGCCATTGATGAAAATTTTACCCTTTTGGGGTTGGTAAAAGCGCAGAATCAGATTGATCAGAGTGGTTTTGCCACTGCCGGTTGGCCCAATCAAGGCCCAGTGTTCTCCTGCCGGGCAGTCAAAGGAAATATCCTTCAAGACCCAGTCGCTGTCTTCGTGATAGCGGAACCAGACGTTTTCAAAACGAATATGGCAGGCCGCGCTGGCGGGCAAAGCCAGGGGGGCTTCGGGTTCAGGGTAAAGACGCTCTTCATCGAGCAGATCAAAGATTCGCGCTGCTGCGGCAATGCCTTTCTGAAACTCATTGAACTGGGCTGAAAGGAACATAATCGGCACGAAAAACTGGTGAATAAAACTCATAAACAGCACCAGACTGCCGATTGTGAGCGTTCCCTGGCGTACCTGGTTGCCCCCCAACCACAGCACGAGCACAATGCCGATGCTCTGAATCAGAAAGAGAAAATTGAAAAAGCTGTTAAACAGCACCGTAATGCTGCGATCCTGACGGTATTTCTGTTTGCTGCGCGACCCCAGTTCTTCGAGCACGGTGGCTTCCTGACCAAAGATTTGAATCGTGGCCATGCCCTGCACCATTTCGGTGATATAGCCATTGACCTCGGCCACATAGCGCCTTACCGCCACCAGCCGGGGAGCCATAAAGCGGTTAAAGCCCAGTGCAGCCAGCAGAATCAGGGGGCAAAGCCCCACCACATACAGAGCCAGGGTCAGATTGTATTTGAAACCCATGACGATAAACATGCCCAGTACAATTACGAAATTGCCCAGTACCTGGGTTAGTACAGAGGTAAACAGCACCTTCATGGCATTGGCGTCGGTTTCAATCCGTGAAACCAGTTTGCCTGTGCTGTTCTGATCAAAATAAGGCAAATCCAAGCTGAGCAGATGGGCAAAGGCCTTGTTTTTTAAACCGGCCAGAATTTTCTGACCGGTGGTTTCAAGCCAAATCAGCTCATAATAATTGGCGCTAAAGCCCGCCACAATCAAAAGTGCATAGGCTCCCAGCAGACTGAGCAGGCCGGGAAAATTGCCTTTGCTGATATAGCGGTCAATCGCGATTTGTAAAATCACCGGCCCGAGCAGGCGCAAAAGCGAACCCAGCAACAAAAGCCCCAGGCAAAGTGCAAAAATCTTGGCATGGGGCTTGAGCCAGGGCAGCAAGCGGCGCACCAGTTCGCGTTGGCTGAAACCGGGGGGCAGCTGCTCTGTTTCGTCCTGCATGGAGGTTAGCTGAAGACCACCATGCGGGTATCGCAGAATTCTTCGCGGGCCTGCAGCTTTTGCAGCAGTTCAGGGGAGAGGGCTTCATCGATATTGATGACCATGACTGCAGCGCCCCGACGGGTTTGACGGCCCAACTGAATTCCACTGATATTGATATCGTTCTGGCCTAAAAACTCACCGACCATGCCGACCATGCCGGGTTTATCGGGGTGGGGAAGCACCAGCAGGCAACCTTGGGGCACGCAGCTCAGGGGGAAGCCATCAATATTCACGATCCGCTCCTGTTTTTCACCCAGAATCGATCCGGCCACCTTGCGGGTACCCTCTGAGAAATTGACTTCTACCTGAATCAAATTGGCGTAATCATGAGATTCTGAGGCTTTTGCTTCGGTGATTGCAATGCCGCGCTCTTTGGCCAAGAGCAAGACATTGACATAATTGACCCGTTCTTTGAGGGTTGGGCTGAGCAATCCGTGCATCACGGCTACTTTCAGCGGGGCTGTGGGCTTTTCTGCCAATTCTCCGAAATAGGTGATCCGCACTTCGCGAATGGCGCAGCTTTGCAGTTGGCCAATAAAACTGCCCAGCTTTTCGGCCAGTGGGAAGAAGGGGCGCACTTCCTGCATGAGATGGGGCATCAGGCTGGGGATATTGATGGCGTTTTGCGCCTGTTCCCCACGCAATACAGCGGCCACTTGTTCGGCCACGTCCAGGGCCACGTTGATTTGGGCTTCTTCGGTGGAAGCTCCCAGGTGAGGGGTCAAGACCACCTTATGACCCAAGGCCTGCAAGGGGCTGTCTTTGAGGGGTTCCTGTTCGAATACATCGAGGGCCGCGCCTCCCACCTTTCCTGATTCCAGGGCGGCGATCAGGGCGGGGGTATCAATCAATTCGCCCCGTGCGCAGTTGATAATGCGAACCCCGGTTTTCATTTTTGCCAGGGTCTGCTCATTGATCATATGAAAGGTTTCTGGGGTTTTGGGCACATGCAGGGTGATCACGTCGGCTGCTTGGTAAAGGCTGGGCAGATCCACGACCTCGACTTCCAATTGGGCAGCCCGTTCAGCATTGATAAAAGGATCATAGCCGACCAGATGCATGCCCAGGCTTTTGGCGACCCGCGCGACATGCGAGCCAATTTTACCCAGCCCGACAATGCCCAGGGTTTTGCCATAGAGCTCATTGCCGGTAAAATCTTTGCGGCGCCATTCGTTCTGTTTCAGTGAGGCGTCAGCCGCCGGAATCGAACGTGAGAGCGCCATCATCAGCCCCAGGGTGTGCTCGGCGGCTGCAATCGTATTGCCTTCGGGCGAATTGACAACCACAATCCCATATTGGGTGGCGGCAGGTACGTCAATATTGTCGACGCCCACCCCTGCACGGGCAATAATTTTCAGTTTGCCTGCGGCGGCCTCCAGGGCCTTGGCGCTGACTTTGGTCTGGCTGCGCACCAGCAGGGCGTCATATTGGCCAATTTGGGCGCAAAGCTCAGCTTCAGAAAGCGGCCCCACTTCGGTAATTTCGGCCAGGGGGCGCAGAATTTCTACGGCGGAAGAATGAATATGGTCACATACAAGTACCCGAGCTGTCATGCAGGCTATTGTCTCCTTTTATCTGAACCCATTACAATACGGGTTATGGATCAGCAATCTCAAGATTTTCATCGTTTTCAGTTTATCGAGGTTTCGCACGAGCCGGAACCCCATACCCCGGCAAAGCGTTCTCACGAAAGCTTTGTGGCGGAGATCCCTGTTGAGCAGATTCTCAGCTATCTCGACCTGGTCGCTATGCGGCCCACGGCGGCTTCTTTAAAAAGCGTAGCGCGCAAGCTGCAAGAAAAGTATCGCTTTATTCCAATCGCGACGCAACCCGTTCATCTTGCTCTGCGTTGGCCGGGGCATTTTGATCCGCAGTACCATCTCAACTGGGAAGTCGCCAGTGCCACCCATACCCTGTATATTGCGCTCTGCCCGCAACCCCGCGCCGGTCATGTGCTGCGTTTGATTCACAATGCCACGGGCTTTGCGATTTATGCTTTGCCCACAGCTGAGAAAACCTTTGAGCGCTTCATGGCTGAACAGTATCAAAAATTGCTGGGTTAAGCCATTTTTCTGCCTCCAGGCAAGAACTCAATCTTCCCTTGCTGTGGGTATGCTTAAAAACCAATATGGCTTCCTGGCGGAAACTAGAGATAACGGGGAGGGGCTGTACTCAGCTTGCGAATAATCTGTTCGGCATCACGGGGCCCTTCCAGTTTATTCTGAAGATAGCTTTTTAGCTCTTCTCTGAAGTGATCCCGTGCCGGGCCTCCATGTAAGCATTCCCGGATGGTTTCGATCATTTCGGCTTCATTGAATAAATCCATCAGGTAGAAGAAAAAGCGTTTGTGGAAAAGGGTGCGTCCGGGCCATTC
The DNA here is from genome assembly GCA_002783405.1 of bacterium (Candidatus Blackallbacteria) CG13_big_fil_rev_8_21_14_2_50_49_14. NCBI lineage: Bacteria > Candidatus Blackallbacteria > bacterium (Candidatus Blackallbacteria) CG13_big_fil_rev_8_21_14_2_50_49_14. The sequence goes on from PFGG01000079.1 coordinate 4,438, forward strand.
ATCATAGCGGGGAATCGGAAAAGACATATACGGGAAGATATGTTCAGGTGATTCTGCTTTCAGGGTTTCAAGCTTGAGTTGCAGCATGGGCGAAAGATTTTCAAAGGCATGGGTCAGCTCCCCTTTTTCATCGAGCCCGACTGAACTGCCCAGGCACAAAGAGGGAATTTCACGCAAAGAGCTTTGAATCAGCGAGGGATAGGTCAAAGATTCAGTGATAAACAAGTCTGAGGCCTTGAGCAGGGAGTCCAGCAATTCCATTTCCAGGGTTTCGAGATAACGGATTTTAACATTGTCAAACTGGGTTTCAGCATCTGGAGGGGCCATATTGACCACGTACAAATGGTATTGCCCACTGAGTTGATTGAGATAATGAATTAAAACATCGGTGACCAGGGAAAAATGGCGATTGAGACCTCGTTGGTTGGCCATTAACAGGTTTTCCACAGGGAATACCAAGGTGATGACTTTGCTGTCTTTGGCTACGCCTAATTGTTGACGGGTTTCGTCTTTGACGGCATATATCGAGAGTTGGGGCATGATGTCCTGATTTTTCCAGTGAATCAGCCTGGGATTCTGACTGGGTGTATAGTCATGGGGAGGACAAATTTTAATCAGATAATCATAATCCAAACTGGCCGGTGGCTCGCTGTTTTCCAGGACATATTTTTTCAGCGCCAAGGCTCCATCTTCAGTTTTGAGCAGATTGGCACGAAAATCAAACAGGCTCAGTGCACAGGGCAGATCCTCGAGCCATTCCAAATCAAAATAGCTCAGGGCTTCTGCTTCAGGCGAGAGTAAAACGGCTGGATCGCAGAGAATCGCTACCTGGGGTTGAAACTCCTCTAAAAGGGCCAGCCAATTTTCATGCTCGGTTTCACGGGTGCCCTGTTCAATTCTGACCTGGCGGTTTTGCAGCACCACATGGCTGAGCGGCAAGGCGGGAGCCAGAATACAGTTTTCAATTTCTTTGCTGGGCAATTGATTGATAAAGGTGTCGAGAAAGAGCATTTCGTCAAAGGAGGTATCCCCCGCGATAATATACAGTACTTTCAGCATTTTTTAGCTCTCCTCTGTTTCCTCTGGTGCTGGTGCTGTCTGTGCACTTGCTGCCAGGGCATTCTTTTTCTTCATTTCTTCATAGGTTTCACGGGTGCGTTCATTCTCTGGATCCAGTTCCAGGGCTTTTCGGCAGGATTCCAGAGCGGCGTCACTTAAACCGGCAAGATCATAGAGAATGGAGAGGGTTTCATAGGCATCTGCCCGGTTGGGATCGAGTTCTACGATTCTTTCAAAGGCTCCCAGGGCCATTTCCCCGTTGGCTGTTTCCAGAAAAATCAGGCCCAGATGTTGAAGAATATCCACGTCTTCAGGATTCAATTCCAAGGCCGCTCTCAACTCATGAATGGCCAGCGGATATTTCCCCTGGCGGCGGTACATTTCTGCAAGTGCAACGCGGGCCTCGATCAATTCAGGCAATTGAAAGACGATATATTGGAAATTGGCGATGGAGGCGTAGTAATCCTGTAAAGTGGCGTAAACATTGCCCAGCATATAAAAAGAGTCGAAATTATCGGGGTTTAATTGTGTGACTTTTTCGAAGGCTGTTTTGGCCTGCACCAGTTTTTCCTGTTTGACATAGAGCAGCCCTAAGTTATAGTAAGCTTCCGAGGCATTGGGGTTGAGCTGAACAGATTTGAGATAGAGGCGTTCTGCGTCCGCCAGATTTTCGCGGGTTTGTTCAATGGCGGCCAGGTTGGTATAGGCACTGAATAAGCGGGGATCTTTTTCTATGGCGGTTTGCAGATATTCTTTGGCTTTTTCGAGATCGCCTTCGCCCAGTGCCAACAAACCCAGGTTATTATAGGCGGAAGCGATGGAATCATCGACCTGAAGGCATTCAAGGAAGCTGGCGCGGGCAGTCTCCGCGTCTTCCCGCTGCATGGCCCGTAAGCCTGTATCGAGTAGTTCCTGTGCAGTTTCCTGTTTACTCACGCGGAGCCTCTTTCCTGTGTCTTGAAATGCTTTACTGCTGTTTTTGAAATTTATACCAGCGCATTCATTATAGCGCATCTGTCGCAATCATCTTGAGCGAAGCAGAGAGTCATGCTAATATATCGTATACTTCTTGAATGAGGGCAGTTGGCGCAGTGGTAGCGCATCTCGTTGACATCGAGGAGGTCACAAGTTCGAATCTTGTACTGCCCACCTCAATAAAAGCCCCCGGAAATTTTCCGGGGGCTTTTATTTTGAAACTGTTTTTGTTCAGGGGGGGGGTTGAACAAAGTTTGAGTCCTGTGACGAATTAAAGCATGGCTCCACACCAGATGCAGGCGACATTGCTGGAGGGGTTGCTTTTTTTGCATTTGGGACAGGTAACCTGATCGCTCATGAGAATTCCTCTGTAAATGAATCTTGTATTTAACATTTTAGCGTAAGCGCTTTCTTTATGGGGGGGGGGAAGTTTTTTTTCCTTGTGGAATTTGAACGGCGGGTCGAATATAGAAAGGAAGGACTTCAGGGGCAGTTTGCTGAGCCGCTATTTTTTCAGCACTGAGTTCAGCTACTGCCAGGGCCATATTGCCAAGAGGCAGCCAGGGGAGATTGATATCCAGGGGTTCATTGCTGATGATGAAAGGGAGGGAGCCTTCCACGCTTTGCTCAAGTTTTGAAATCCAGGCCTCCAGGGCCCAGGTATCGGGCTCAAGCAGATACTGGGCTTGGTCTTTTTGCCATTGCCCCCAGGCTGTATAGAACTGGCCTTGGCGCACGTTAAAAACGGGGCTGATGGCTGTATTCAGATGGCGCAAGCTATACAGCGCTGTTTCAAGCCGTGTAAAGCCCCAGAGCGGCAGGTTATAAAGAGAGGTTAACGTCTTAACCACCATCAAACCCGCACGGATCCCGGTATAGTTCCCCGGCCCCTTTACAAACCCAATTCCCCCCAGCTCAGCAGGTAAAATTCCGCGCTCTTGAAACAGGTCGTGAAGAAGAGCTGGTAAGCTTTCCATGCGTTCTAAAAAGAATTCACAGACCGCTAATTTTTGCTTGTTTTGGAGCAATGCAATTTGTGCATTGGACTGAGTGGTATCTATTCCTAAGATTAACATTGCTTTAAAATTAACCTTTTTTTAACCGGTTGTTTGCCGTTACTTAAGTTGGTTGCCGCAAGCCTGGGCTGTTTAAGCGGGATAATAAAGGCATGAAAGGCTTAACTTTATTCTTATGATAACCAATCGACCCCCTACTATCAGGGCGAATTACGCCTATTCACAGTACTCGGTCGTGGATGAGATGGCAAGACGGTATCGGGCCACCTACAATCCCACAGCGATTGCAGGAATGCCGCGTGACACCTTCCATCAGAGTTCAGTACTCACATCTGCGAGATACTATACGCCGCCGAGTGAAGGCAAGGTTTTCGCCAAACAGTTCGGTTCCTTCCTGCGGGATTTGGGAACGATTCTGGAAGTCGTGGGCTGGTTTGCGCCTCCTGTCGCTGCCGTTGCAACGGTAGCCAAGCCGATCAGTTCAATGGTAGGAGCCGCAACGGATCAGATTGATACCCGTCCTCAAGCCGTTCAGGTCCGTACAGCAGGCAATTATAATTACTGGTTCAGATAAGAAATTCTGTTTAACAAGATTATAAAAATTTAACCTCAACTTTTAAGCTAAAGTTGAGGTTAATCTTTTTAAGAAACGCTAAGCACAGGCTTAAGTCACCTGTGCTTTTTGTGTGCTTTAAACGTCGAGATTTTTCACTTCACGGGCGTATTTCTCAATAAACTCGCGGCGTGTTTCGACTTTGCTGCCCATCAGAATGGTAAAGATCCGATCGGCTTCCGCCGCATCATCGACCTTGACCTGCAGGAGGGTGCGCTGTTCAGGATCCATGGTGGTATCCCAGAGTTGGGTGGGCATCATTTCTCCCAGACCTTTAAAGCGTGAAACATTGACATTTTTACGCTTGGTTTCGGCCAGAAACTCGTTCAATTCACGTTCATTATAAACATAATGTGCTTTTTGACCGATTTCTACCTTGTAAAGCGGGGGCTGGGCAACATACACAAAGCCTTGATCCACCAGAGGACGGGCAAAGCGGTAGAAGAAGGTGAGCAGAAGCGTGCGGATATGTGCGCCATCTACGTCGGCATCTGTCATGATCACGATTTTGTGATAGCGCAGTTTGCTGACATCAAAGGAGGCAAAGGCATCTTCGTCTTCTTCTGGGGCGTTGTTGCGGTCATTTTCTGCTGAATCTTTGGCGGCGGCAATGCCTGTAGCCACCAAAATGGCTTGAATTTCGTTATTGCCGTAAATTTTGTCTTCACGGGCTTTTTCAATATTCAGAATTTTACCGCGCAAGGGCAGAATGGCCTGGAAGTGGCGGTCGCGGCCTTGTTTAGCTGAACCGCCGGCGGAATCTCCTTCGACCAGAAACAATTCGCTTTTGGCTGGATCTTTTTCACTGCAGTCGGCCAGTTTGCCGGGCAGGGTAGTGGATTCCAGTACCGATTTGCGTCGGACCAGTTCACGTGCTTTTTTCGCTGCCAAACGGGCCCGACAGGCATCGATCGCCTTGTTGATCAGCAAGCGGGCTTCTGTCGGGTTGCGATCCAGGAAATCAGAGAGTCGCTCTGCGACCACCTGTTCTACCGCACCACGGGCTTCGGTATTGCCCAGCTTGGCTTTGGTCTGGCCTTCGAACTGGGGTTCAGGAATTTTAATATTGATAATCGCAGTCAAACCTTCACGGGTATCATCGCCGGTCAGATTTTCGTCGCTTTCCTTGAGCAGATTGGCACGGCGGCCATACTCGTTAATAATGCGGGTCAGGGCAGAACGAAAGCCGGTGACATGGGTTCCGCCGTGAATCGTATTGATACTGTTGACGAAACTCAGCACATTTTCAGTATAAGCAGTGCTGTGCTGAATCGAAACTTCAACGACCACATCATCTTTTTCGCCCTGAATATAAATCGGTTCGGGGTAAAGGGCTTCTTTGCTTTCGTTCATGTGATTGACGAAATCAACAATCCCACCGGTATGGTGGTAAACCTCTTTTTGTATTTTTTCTTCGCCGGTTTCAGGGTCGAGGCTGATCACGGTAAAGCGAATCGTAATGCCCTTGTTCAGAAAAGAAAGTTCATGAAACCGTTTGGCAAGAATTTCAGGTTTGAATTCGAGGGTTTCCATGATTTGGTTATCGGGCATAAAGCGGGTAATCGTACCCGTGCCTTCAATGCCCTCTTCGATGATTTTGATCTCACCTTGAGGGGCACCCCGCTCATAGCGCTGAAAATAAAGTTTGCCGTTGCGTTTGACCCGCACTTCGCAAAATTCACTCAGAGCATTGACGACGGAAACACCTACGCCGTGCAAACCCCCTGAAACCTTATAGCCGCCTTTGCCAAATTTACCACCGGCGTGTAAGACGGTCATGACCGTTTCTAAGGCGGATTTGCCTGTCTTTTCATGTACATCTACAGGAATACCACGGCCATTGTCTTCGACCCTTACGCAACCATTGGGTTCCAGGGTAATCGAGATATCTGTACAATAACCAGCCATGGCCTCGTCGATGGAATTGTCAACGACTTCATACACCAGATGATGCAGGCCTGCCTCGCCTGTGCTGCCGATATACATGCCTGGACGTTTGCGAACAGGCTCAAGACCTTCCAGTACTTGAATATCAGCGGCATCGTATTGTGTTTTTTCGGGGGGCAGGGAAACTTCTTCAGTTGGTAAGAGTGTTTCCAGATTCTTTTCTTTTTGTTCGAGCATAGGTACCTAGGGGGTTCCGATCGATATAGTTTGGTCTGTGCTTTAAGGGCATCGTTCAATACATTTTGGATGCTAGATTTGAGCTCCATGTATTTTGATGAGTATGATGTGTCAGACAATGCTCATTTTACCTTAATTCTGGCCCTTATGCCAACTTGAATGGAGGGGCTAGAAAGTGTGCTATAATCAAAACAAAGTCCGTAAAAACAGGTTGTTTTTTACTATGAGCAGAGGGAAGCCATGGCTGACGAAGAAAGTTTACAGGATCCGCCCGAGCAGAATGAAACTGAAGGAGCAGCAGGCTCTTTTAAAGATGTAGAAGATTCTTTGGCCTTAACCCGTACCAAGACAGCTTATCAACCTGAAGGTAAGCGCTATACGCAATCTCTGAAAGAGAAAAAAGTTCCCCAGCGCGTGATTGCCGCGCAAATGAATCCCTTGGATCCCTTTACTGAAGATGATATCGATGACGAGACCCTGATTGCTCCCAGCCGACATGTGATTGGTTCAGCCTATAAAGATACCGCTCAAACCCGCACCCAACCAAGTTTTCAACCTGTTGCAGAATCCAATTCTGGCGATGATATTCTGGCCTTGCAATCCTCTGAAAATCGCAATGTACAAACCGTTTCTTTTAAAGTAAAAGGCATTCAGTGGCGTGCAGGCTTTGCCAATGAGTTGAGCAATACTCCTTTGGGGCACGCGATTCACCCTGCTCCTCTGCCTGCTTACCGTGAAGAAATTGCCGAGAGCCTGAAAAAAGCCGGCATTGTGATTCGACCCGTGAATCCCCGTTTGCGCGTGGTCTTGAACCAGCTTTTGCCCCCCGATTTTCGTAAAAAAGTAGCGCAGCAACGTAAAAAAACAGATCGCATGAAGCTTTTGGCGATTTTTTATCTGCCAGGCACTCCTTCTTCGCATGTGGGTTTTATTCACGAATTTACAGGCTCAAAAAGCGATTTTAAATTTTATCTCTATATTCAAACCTCTGTGGGCAAAGCGCCGGTTGCGATTCTCGATGAGGTTCTGAAAACCCTGGAAGCAGGTTTGCCAGAGGGTGAAAAAGCCTCGGATCTAGATGAATACGAAGCGGCCGAAGAAGAAGATGATTTGCCCGAAGTCGAAATCGATTTCGCTGGCGAAGTCGAACAGGCCATGAAGCAGGCCGGTGATACCTTTAACAATTCGATTATGGTCTATGGTGCCCGTCAGGCCAACCGGGTCGTAAAAGACTGGAGTATGGAACTGATTCGCCTGGTGGATAAGGGCATTGCCCGAATCATTCGCATGGCAACCTGGTTTGTGATTCAATTGGCCAACAGTCGAATTATCCGGGCCATGGCTGCTCTTGTGCAATTTATCAGCAAGGGCTTGGTCAATACCATTTGGGGCATGAACAAGGTCTTTCTGGCGATTGGCCGTTCACCTGTGACCAAGGCCATTTTTGAGAATATTGTGCGGGTCTTTAAGGTGATTGGCCGCCTTTTCCTGGTGGTTTGGTTTGGGATCAAATGGGTCTTCCAAACCTCGGTGGCTTTCTTCGCTTATTTGGGCAGCTTTGTGCGCGACCCGAAAGGCACTTCCTTTTCTGCTGTATCGATTGAGTTTCCTTCTTTTGGCAAAGGTTTGTTTGGTGAATCAGGTGCCAAGGGAGAGAAAAACAAAGATAAAAAAGCCTTGGCCCAGGTCAAGAAAACGCAGCTTACAGCCAATAAGCATGCCGCCAAACGCTTGCCGCCACCCAAGCCCTTGAAAAAGCCCAATGCGGCAACAACCCCTGCTCTGCCTGCTGTGAAACCAGGTACCAAAGCCAGCTTGCCTGGTGCGACAGGATCGGGAAGCAGTGCCGCCGCTGCGGCTGCAGCAGCCAAAGCAAAACGTGATCGTGAATTGGGGTATTTTGAAGATCAGGCTTTCTGATTATCAGAAGGCCTGAGTATGGTATAATACCTCGCGTTCATGGGGGTATAGCTCAGCGGTAGAGCGGACGACTCATAATCGTTTGGTCGCAGGTTCGAACCCTGCTACCCCCATTTCCCCCAGTTTTGAAAGGATGCCATGCATGTCTCTTCCTTCGCATCTTCACCTCGATTTAAAAGTTTCAGAAGCCTTGTTCCTGCTCCTCAGTGCCAAACTCAGTCATGAGTTTCTCGAATCGATTCGGGTCGATGATTTTGTCTTTGGCCAAACCGAAATGGGAGCCTTGCTCCAAAAGTTGGAGTCTGCGGTGGGCGAGCAATACGCCCATCAAACAGATGATGTTTTGGATGAGCTGATTAACAGCTTTCTTCCCGAAGTGCCGATTCGCAATGTGGGTGTTACGGATTACAGTTATCCCATGTACAATACCGATGCTATTTTGCCCAAAATTCAACTGGCGCTTGATGAACAGCAGGTTTTGCGGATTGAATACTATTCAATGGATCGTGAAGAAGTGAATCAGCGCGATGTCGAGCCCTATTTCCTTGAAAAAAGATACAATTACCATATCTTAATGGGCTATTGCCGCTGGCGTGAAGATATCCGTCTGTTCAGGGTCGATCGGATCAAATCCCTTCAGCTTTTGAATGAAAACTTCTCACGTCCGGTCGATTTTCAAGCCAACGAGTACAGTCACGACGATCCGATCTAAGCTGGGAGCCGATCTTCGCTGGCGTGCTTAATTCGACAATTCCAACCAGCGGTCGTGGGGCATAATATCGCGCAGTGACTTATAGTAGCGATCAATCGGGTAAAAGAAGAAATTGCTGACCCGACTGGTATAGAGACTGGCGTAATCCCGTACCTGATCCCCAAAACGTGAAATTTCATCGCCATCGTGAAAAAGAGGGCCCCAGATCGGATGGTAATGGGCACTGATTTCTGCGCGCAGGGTGTGAATTTTGGTCTCGGTTTTTTCCATTTCTTTCTGACAACGCCGGATACCCTCTTCGAGTTCTTCACGGGTTTTTGCCAAGGCCTTGCTTTCGGCTGGCGTCAGTTCCCGCAGTGAAAACTCAAGATTTTCAAGCGTATTCAGTTGGCTCGAAAAAATATGCAGTTCGTAATGTAGTTTGTCCCATTTATTGGTTAAACGGCGCATCCGCAGCAATTTCTCTTTGACTTCTTCTGTTTTTGAAAGCTCTTCTTCAAGCTCTTGAACGACCAAAACCGTCCGCCAATTGGAGTCTTTGTCTGAGCGCATGACATCTCCAAAGATATGGTCGCCAATATAGAGCACTTCGTTGCCTTTGGCCTGGATCAGGCTTTCAAAGGCGATATAGTTGCCTTTGCTGTAGATTTTATCTGCTTGAAAAGCGTTTTCGTTAAAGAGGGTTTCTTCATGGGTTTTTTCATCCACTTCGTAGAAGGGCGTGTTCTCTTTGAAGAATCCGGGTTTGCGGGCGTTGACGATCACAATTTCGAAATAATTCCGCCAGGAAGTATAGTTCAGGTTGTCTGTATCGAGCAGATACTCCATGATCATATCGGTATAGTAGAACTCAGAATTGGTAAGTAAAAAGAGTTTTTTGCCGCTTTCAATGAACTTATCAAGAGTGAGTGACAGGTGAGGGTCTTTATATACATATTTTGCGATATCATGCAAAATATTGGATTTTAAGGATCCATCCCGATGGGTCATGTCAATACAGAAACGAATATCCTCATAGATTTCATGGTAGCTGCGGCTGGTCAGTTGACCGGCTTCGACAAGATCTACCAAAAGGGTATAGAGATAGGCTTCAGGCAGTGAAAAGAGGGTGTCTACAGAAGAGATGCGCTGGGGATCGGATTGATCGACTTTGTCGTTAAAATAGACATTGGTTTCGAGGGGAATGCTGCCATGTAAAACCCGACAGACCTGTTTAAAGCGGTTAATTTTAATCAGATTGCCCTTTTGGTGATCCATTAAAAGTCCGCGAATAATGGCTTCATCGTTATAATTCAGATCGAGAATCTGTTCGGGGTAATTGCGCAGTTCCACCAGTTTTTCAAGGGTTTTAACAAAAGCCAACTCTTCAATTGCGCGTTTATTGTAAATAGCCAGCGTATAGTCCATATCAAAGCCAATATAATGGATTTGCGACATATTCAGAGGGCGGTTAACAAAGATATCGCGGGTTCCATCAATCGAGGTCTCTACCAATTCGGTCAAGAGTCGAAATTTTTCAGGGCTGCTTTTACGTAAGGCGCGTTTGAGTGTTTCCATGCTAAATTCCTTTCATTCAAAAGTCCGGGGCTTCCATACGGAGGCCCCGGATATCGCAGTATCAGATGATAATGCTTTTAGCTGGCAGGAAGATTTTCCCCAGCCGTAATTTCACTGGAGAAGATTTTCCAGGCGGGCTTTTCATCAGAAGGGTACTTATAAAGGGTATGCACCACAGTGATTCGGTTGTCTGTAAATTTTGAAATATTGTCTTTTTTCTTCTTGGTGACCTGAACGACCTTTACTTTGGCGATCAAGGGACGCTGACTTTCTTCAAGCTCTTTGCGGCGGCGTTCTTCCATGGCTTTGTCGCGATCGGCTTCCGTAATCATGCCCGCCAATTCTTCAGTCACCCCCAAAGCATCCTGGTTTTCAGTTTTGCTTTTTTCGGCTTGTTGTTTTTCGTTGCTGGGGGCTTCGAAAACATCCATGGATTCAATTTTGAATTCAAGGTTATAGCCTTTGATCAGCTCGGTAACCTGTTGTTTGGTGGATTCATAGGCGGGAGACTGGCGATCAATGGTGGCCATCACTTGGTTGAGATTCTGGGATTGAAGGCCTTTTAGATTTTCGCGGATCACTTTTTCATATTCGTTGCCACCACAGCCTGTCAGGAGAACAAAGGCGGCGGCTCCCAGTAAATAGCTAGCCTTTTTGTACATCGTGAGCATCCCTCTTTTCGTTGCTTTCATGGTATGATAACGCACTTAGTGTAAAACAGGAATTTGAGATTTCAAGTTCTGAACCAGTGCTTGATAGGTCTCGTCTGAAATATTTTCGGTCCACATGATCAGGGCATCTTGTTTTTCTGCCTGATAGTAATTTTTTCGTCGCCCTTTGACACTGAATCCAAATTTTTCATAGAGCTTTTGAGCGGCAATATTCGAAGCTTTGACTTCTAGGGTAACCCATTCAACCCCTTTGGATAAACAGTCTTCGAGCATTCTGCAGAGCAGGTCTTGGGCAAGATAATGCTTGCGAAATTCTGGCTGAACAGCCACAGTGGTAATATGTGCCTCTTCCAGGATTTGCCAATAACCCAAATAGGCCACTGGTATTTGGTCTTTGAGGGTTACAAAATAATGGCAGCGCGGATTTTCAAGCTCGCGTAAAAAATTGGTGGGTGTCCAATGTGCGCCAAAGCAAATTTTTTCCAGGGCAGAAACCTTGGAAACATGCTCCGGCAGCATGGGTACAACCTGATAAGCCGACATTTACCCCGCCATCCGTGCCACATCCGTCAGATGTCGGGGAAGTTCAATCTGTACCAGTTGTGTCATTTTTTCATCATACAACCACATCACTTTGGGTTGATTCAAACCAATATCCAAAGCGAGAGTTTGCAAGGGCTTCATGGCTTTGGCATCCATGACCTGAATACTGCCTTCATCGGCATTCAAAATATAGAGACGGTTGCCTTGGTAATTCATTCTGAGGGCACGTGGATTTTTGCCTGCGCTCAGTTTTGCCAGAATTTTATGTGAAAAAGCATCCATTACGAGCAATTCCTGGGTATCTGGCTGTAAGAGGTAGAGTCGGCGGCGATCCGGAGACATGACCATGGCAGAGAGGGGGCTGCCGGTTTTGATTTTCTGGGGCAAACTGCTGGGGCCGTTGGGGCCGTATTCCATCACCAGTTCCCCTTCTTTCAGGTAAAACCGTTTGTGTGCGGGGTCAGAATTCCAGACCTCTTCTCCAGGGGGCGTCAGTTTAACTGCAAAGGGAAGTCCCACTTTGACATACAGCGAGCTGCGGTCAATGCTGGCTTTGATTTCAGAATACTGATCCCAGAGATAAACCTGATCAAAGGCTTGCGCCAAATACAAGGGGTGCTCTGTGGTGCTGCGGAAACGATCATCGCGAATCCGGCGAATCACAGAAAACTGATGGGGAGAATTGGGGTTCAATTCAATCACTGAAATTTGGCCAAAGCGACGGTGGTAAGCAAAAAGTCTGCGCCGATCTGAACTGAGCAGCAGATCATCCACCGCAAAATCCACAGGAAGAATGGCGACGGGTTTCAGGCTTTCTAAGTCCACCATATGAATAAAATCGCTGTTGCGGCTGGCGACAAAGGCCGAGCGGGCGACGCTGGGCAATTGATAGTGTGCTTTGGGGGTGTAAAGGGTGGTTTTCAGAGGGTTGACTGCAGGAGCAGCCAAGGAACCAACCGCTTTAAAGCTGTGGGTTTGGGTATTAAAGACATGGTAGGCGCGCCCCCCGTTTTTATGCCGGGAAATTAAAGCCAGGCTATGCTTTGAAAGCGGATAAAGGCGCAAAACCTCAACAGCTTCATGGGGCAACGCAAAGACGGATTTGACCTGCCCACTTCCGAGATCAATCAAGCGCAGTTCGCCGGAGGCGACAGCCAGGGTATTGCCCACAGGCAAAAGCGCCATATCGCTCGGGTTCCACAGCGGTGAAAGATTGCGCTCAAAGCCCATTCCGCCCAATTTGCGCACAACCACATCATGGGTGGTATCAATTTCCCAAATACTGCTGAAATAGCCGCCGCAAATGACATAAAGCCGGTTGGTGGCGGGGCTGGCCAATAAACGCTGGGCACGTCGACCTACCGAGATCCGGTGAATTTCCTGACCCGTACGGGCATCGCTGACACTGATCACGGAATTAAAGGCGTCTGAACTGTTGAGAATTTGGTAATTTTTTAAGAGGGGCTGACCGTTTGCTCCGCTTTTGTAGGTTCTGGCTGGGTAACGCCCTGGCGCACTGAATCCAGAGAGTTCGAACCCTTCAATTTTCATCTGAGAGGGCTGAATAACAGGACGATTGCCGGGTTCAAGTGAGCCCATGACTTTTTTTTCCAGAACCAGTTCAACCAAATTAGATGGATAAGCTTGCGCAGAAGTCGCTGAGATCAGCAGGGCTGCAGAGAGTAGAAGTGGAAAAATTTTTTTCATGAGGCCCTCACGGATTGTATTTCTTGAGTTCGCGGGTATTCCCAAGAATTTTGCGAAGAACAGGTGCATTGAAGAGCACATAAAGCCCTCCAGAGGCAGCGATTAGCGCAATAAACATACTTTTCATTGGATCTTACTCCGCAGTGGGTGCATTGTTGATCAGCCAGGTAGCAAAGGTTTCAGATATTTTCCATTCTTTCCCGATATACTTACCTGGAAAAGCCTTGACAAACCCCAGAAAAATAGCCACATCTTCCTTTGTTACATTTGCCATAATATCATAGATTCGTTGACCAGCGTACAGGCCAGAAGAGGGATTGGGTAATTCCAGCGTGAATTCAGCGCATTCGTTGATCGCCAGAATGGCATTTGACATAATCAGGTCTTCTTCCATGGCTCCCAGACGGGCCGTGCCTGCATTTGGTTTTTTCTTGTAGAGGGGTTTTTTCATATTGTCGGTAAATAAAATATTCAACTCCAGCATATCGGAGTAATTGGCCTGTTTTGCATTGATCTCAGGGGGAGCGGCATCCGCCTCTTCCATTTCTTCTGCTTCTGAAGTGGCTCCGTCCGCGCTGCTCTGGCTGCTTCCGCTGCGTTTTTTTCCGCCCATTTTCTCGTTTATTTTACGGGTGAGCAGGTTGATAAACTGAATGGGGCCATTGAGTAACTGCAAGAGTTTATTGAGCAGAGGGATCAGAGGGGTGAGAACCACCAGTGCCAAATTTTTTCCGGCTTGGCTCATATTGGTGAAAAGCGTGCTGACCAAGTGGTTGAATTCTTCTAATTTTGCCAGCACATCGTCGATGGACTGATCAATTCGATCTCCTTCCAGGGGAGGAGGCTTCTTTTTCGCTTGTTTCTTCTTGGTGTCAGAATCATCTGCTTTGGGCTTTGCCTTGGGAGGAGGCGTTTTGGCTGCTGCCGCTTTTTCTTGCGCTTCTTCTTCATTTATACTGAGGGTATTCTCAGATTCTCCCCGGACACGGCGGCTCATGCTGGAATAAGAATTTGCAGCTTTCTGCGATTTTTCCAGAGAAACAAGGCTGAACTGATCGGAGGATTGGGGGTCAGAACCGGCCATAGGGTTTACGCATTATCCTGCCTGAAAATTTTTTTGCCATATTATATATCATACCTTGTTTCAAAACTGAAACCAATTTTTTCTCTGATCCTGTCAAGATCTAAAGGAGGTCTGATGAAGCCCGGTGCCTTGATTACCGATTTAGATGGAACCCTGCTCGATGCAAACTCTGTTTGCAGTCAACGCAATTTAGCTGCTTTAAAGGCTTTGGGGGGAGCTGGTATTTTGCGTGTGGCAGCCACTGGCCGTTCGCTTTTCTCGGCACGTAAGGTTTTGAGTTTTGATTTTCCGATTGACTATTTAATTTTTTCCTCGGGAGCCGGGGTGATGCAGTGGGCGCGACAGGAATTGATTTTTTCGGCCCATTTGCAGAGGCAGGAAATTCAGGCGCTTATACGGGGATTGCAGTCTGAACATTTGGATTTTATGATTCATGGGCCGATTCCCGAAAACCATTGCTTTTATTATCAGAAAAATTCAAAACATAACCCCGATTTTGACAGCCGTCTGGCGATTTATCAGGCCTATGCCAAGCCTTGGCAGGGAGAGGACTTGCCTTGGGAGCAAGTTTCGGAGATTTTGGTGATTGTGCCTGAAACTGCCGCCTTGGCGCGTTATCATTGGCTGAGCCAGTCTTGGCCGCAATTTCAGATTATTCGCGCCACCTCTCCCCTGGATTATGCTTCTGGCTGGCTGGAGATTTTTCCTGCGCATATCAGCAAGAGCCAGACCAGTGCTTGGCTTTTGCAGCGCTATGCTCTGGAAGCGAAACAGACTTTGGCGATTGGCAATGATTATAATGATCAGGATTTATTGGCCTGGGCGGGTTTGGGCTGTGTCGTGAACAATGCACCCGAAGATTTGAGGTCAATTTTTACCTGTGTAGCCCATCATTGTGAAGATGGTTTTAGCGAAGCGGTTGCGCTTTGGTCTGAATCCACAGGGCTTTTGCTGAGCTGAGCAAAGGTTTTAACAGGGAGTGTTATACTAGGCTCGTTGTGGATGTTCGCAGCGTCTAGATTTAAGCAAGTGAGGATGCGTTTGCCCTTTGAGTTCATTTATTTCGTGCCTTGATCGTTTGAAACTGGATCAGTGGGGGATTCTGGATGTTTTAATTGCAGACAGTTCTCCGATTGACCTGACCCGTTTGGCGATTTCAGATCCAGAAGATGCGTATCGTTTTGTTTTGAATTATGGTTATGACTTGCATCTTCCTGATGAGGCAGAGGATTTGCTGAAAATCAAACAGGAAGCCCTGGAGTTTATGCAGACCTTTTTTATTAATACTCTCAATCTGGAAGAGTATGAGCCTTTGCAAATGCCAGCAACCCTTCACCAAGTTTCGGTGATTGAACTTTTGCTTTTGGCCTCTAAAAATTCCCGCACATCTCTTCAACGTTGGGCCTGTGCCACATTGCGTGTGATGCATACCCTGGCGCATATTGTGAATGATCTTTCTGCCAATTTCTTTACTGCGATCCAGGAGCAGATTCTCAATCCCTATTACCAGCTTTTGCAGATTGAAAACAATCAAATTCTCTTGGGGAGGGGATCTGATTTTCAGATTCCCCTCGTGGATTTTCAGGTAAAAGCAGGTAAAGACAGAGATTCTGCACTTTTAAAGCTTTTGCATAAACGTGAAAACGTAGCTGCGGATATTTTTGATCGGATGGGTGTGCGTTTTGTGACCCGTGATCGGTTGGATGCCCTTTTGGTGCTTAAGTTTTTACGTGAAAATCATTTGGTGACCTTTCCCAATGTTAAACCCAGTCGTTCGGTCAATACGCTTTTGAATACCGATAAATTCAAACGTGATTTTAGGCAGATTTATCGCCGTTTTGAAAAAGGTGAAGTTTCTTTACAGGAAATTGAAGAAATTCTCCGTTACGATGCGCAATATAAAGATACATTGACCACGCGGCAGATTCACCATCTTTTTAATCGCAACCCCCATACCAGCAAACAATACCGTTCGATTCAATTTACCGTACGTCATTTGGTCAGGGTTCCCAGCCCACTGGCACCTTATCTGGAATATGTGCGCGAAGAAGATTTGCCCAACCGCCGTCTGCGTGAAGGAATCAAAAAAATTCGACCCTATTACCGTTTCTTTTTTCCCTATGAGGTGCAAATCGTCGATGAAGTGACCCATCAGAACAATATTGAGGGGCAGGCCAGTCACGAGATCTATAAACTGCGCCAATTGGTAACGGCCCGGCAACGTGTGATGGGCTCGCTTTTAAAGCCGCTTGAGCTAAAACAGACTTCGTCCCAGGTTTCAGTGGTTAGCTAAATTTCAATTTTAAAACTGGACTCAATCGGCGTGGGGATGGCTGCCGGCGCTGAGCTGGGAGCCTGGCTGGGCCGGGCACTGGGCTTGGGAGGCTCTGCCGTTGGCACAGCCGGTGTGGGTGTCGCCTTGGGTTGAGGGCTGGGACTGGGCTTGCTTGGAACCGGTGTGGGGGCCGCTTCGGAAGCGGGTTTTCCACTTTTTCTCAGCCAACTGGGCAGGTGAGGGGCTGGCCGGTGGCCGTCCAGATCAAAATCGGGCAGGGGATCGTTGATCGGCTCTTTGCTGCTGCGCTGATCATTTTCATCCAGGGTAAATTCTGAAATGACCTGTTGATTGGCCGTGCCAATCGCTTCAAAATTTTCTTTATCGGTATAGAAGATCGCCTTTTCGGCAGTCAGCCAATCTCCATTTTCACGTTGAATGCGCACATTGCCACTGAGCACTGCCATTTGCTTGGACTCACTGTAGGTTGCCTGATCACCCGTGGCGACTCGCTCTTTGCCTCCGACTTTCTGCACGATCTTGACTTTGCCTGTGGCTTCTAAATCGTCAGTGGCCCGAAAGAGAGTGATCTTATCGGCATTGATGGTCAATTTTTCACGCAGCAGGCGTTTTTGTTCTTCATCTTTGGGATCGGGGCGAATAATCTTGTTTTCAATCAGCCAATTGCCATTGAGCTGAATCACTTGCGCATCGTCTTCAAGGGTAATCGTATCCCCTTCGGTCTCGCCCCGAATGAAGGCTTTTTTGCCGGTCAATTTTTTTTCTTTTTGCAGAACCACCACATTGCCAATCAGATTGGCATTTTCTGTTTTGGTGAAATACTCCATTTGATCAGCGGTAATCACAGTACGTTCTTTTTTCAGGGCTTCTTCCGTGCGTCTGCGTTTTTCGGCTTTGCTTTCGGCAAATTTTTCAGGGATGGGTTTGGGGAACGATTCCCGATCCATGCGCACTTCATGCTCAAGAAAAATTCTTTTTTCCTGATGAAAAGCTATCATCTTAACAGCTGTAATGGTTGTAATTCGGCCTTTTTCCTGCTTTTTATTCTGTTGAACGATTTTAACGCCTTTGTCGACCAAAGATTGTTTCTGTTCTTCGAAATAAAACATTTCATCGGCGTAGATCGTGGTATTGTCCTGTAAAACTTTGACATGGCCCAGGGCCTGCGCCAGTTTGCTTTTCTTTTTATAGATGGCCCTATCGGCGTAAATCTTGACCCGATCTTCGTTTTTTACCCCCTTGGGCGGGCGGGCTTGAAGGGTCTCGCGCGGAGGAGCCGCAGGACGTGTCTGCGCCAGAACCTCGGGCAGCCCCAAGCCCAGAACAGCCACTGCCAGCAGCAGGGCCGGCAGGGTATAACGCTGTTCTGGTCGAAACATGTTTAGGGGGCTTTGGAGTCAAATAAAGAGCTGAAATTCATGATCGTTTTTTGATCGGTAATCACAGCTTTGACACCCGGTGTCAGTTTCTGAACATATTCGTATTGAATCAGACGGGGGTTGGCAGCCAGAGCATGACCGCGAATCTCCATGGATTTGGCTTCCCCTTCGGCTTCAATAATTTTACGTGCTTTTTCCTGTTTTTCTTTTTGAAGCACGTATTGCATACGCTGAGCGTCCTGAAGGGCGACCTGCTTGGCTTCAATTGCTTTCTGAAACTCTTCAGAAAAGCGGGTATTGCGGATCAGGACTTCGTTCAAATGAATATAGTATTTCTTGAAGCTTGTGCGCAGGGAGGTATCCATCTGCTTTTGAATTTCCAGACGTTTGGAGGAGTAAACATCCATGACATTGTAAAGTGCCACAACCGTGCGAATCACACTGCGAATTTCAGGAATAATAATCTTATAAACATAAGAGGGGCCTACTTCCTGGTGAAGCTTGGACAGCTCGGCTTCCATGGGCTGAAAACGAACGGACAGTTCAACCTGCACTGTCTGACCATCAGCCGTACGGGCTTCAATTGCGGCCTCGTTATAGCCCCCAGTTGTCTGCTCTGCGTCGGTGGTGCCCACGTTGAAGGTTTGGGTTTTTACGTCATACTTGATTGCTTTTTGTACAAAGGGCATAACAAAAGTCATGCCTTCTCCGCGCACCCCAGGCAAAACACCGCGAAAATTATCAAAAATAACTGCGCGTTCACCGGCTGGCACAATGACTACACTGGCGCTGGCGAAAATCAAAACCGCCAAGCCAATCACAATGCCTACCATTGCACTGAAACTGGGGGGTCTTATCTGTCGGTTATCTAATGCCATCATTTAACTCCTTTGAGACGTTTGGAGGCTTTATGCCTCCGGAACAATACATACTGGTCTCAATTATACCCCGTTCGGCTTGAAGTTTTAGGGAAAAGCCCTTGAGGTGGGGGGCACGAAAAAACGCCAGGGGATTTCTTGGGCCTTGGAAATACCGATGCGTGGCGTGATTTGAATTTCTGCTTCGGAATAGCTGAACAGGCTTTCGCTGAGATAGAGTCTGCTGCTCGGCAGACAAGCTGAAACTCCATTCTGGTCGAGATCCAGGCTCAAGGCCTGACAGAGTTTACCTGGGCCATTGGCTAAATCGCGATCTTTGACTTTTTCTCCCCGCCTTTGGCGCATTTCTGCTATCCCTTGCAGAGGTTCCAATGCGCGAATTAAGACGGCGGCCCCTGTTCCTGGAGCTTCGCAGACCAGATTCAGACAAAAAACCTGGTGTATTCTATAAATATAAACGGTGCCCGGCTCTGCAAACATGGGCCGGTTACGGGGGGTCTTTTTTCCTTGCCAGGCATGACAGGAGGGTTCTGATTCATGATAGGCTTCGGTTTCCACGATTCGACCGCTGCAAGCGCCAAAATGAAGGTTTTTACCGAGCAATTCACGCGCCACGGTTTCAACCGGTCGGGCAAAAAAATCGCAGTTCAATCGTTGTGGGGCAGACATCAAGAGGGCTCCTGATTTATTTTTAGGGGAGGTAAGCGTGAATGTCAGTTTTATCGCGAATTTTGATCCTTCAGGATGATATCACACGACTTCAGGTGGATGCGATTGTCAACGCTGCCAATTCCACTCTCTTGGGTGGGGGAGGAGTGGATGGTGCGATTCACCGCGCAGCAGGCCCTGAACTCTTGGCGGAATGCCGGCAGTTAAACGGTTGTCCGACAGGGCAGGCCAAAATCACCCGTGGCTATCGTTTGCCCGCGGCTTGGGTGATTCATACGGTCGGCCCGATTTGGCAAGGGGGCCAGGCAGGTGAACCCGAAGTTTTGAAACAGGCCTATTTGAACTGTTTATCTTTGGCGGCTTCACATCAATTAAAAAGCCTTGCTTTTCCTGCGATCAGCACGGGAGCCTATGGCTACCCCTTGAAAGCAGCAACCCAGCTTGCGCTTGAAACGGTTGCTGCTTATCTGAAGCAGTTTGTTTGGCCTGAGCAGGTGATTTTTGTCTGTTTTGATGCGCTCAGCCTCACAACCTACCGTGAAAAGCTTGCTGAAATGGCTTTCTGAGTGCCAAAACTCTCCCTGTCTCCCATCTCTGTCAGAGATAGTTTATAATGTCTGCAATGGGAGCGCATACTGAGCATGAATCTTGAAAAACTAGCGACCTTCTTTGCTGAAGGCACCCTCTTTAATAATCTTTCCAGAGAAGAACTGAACCAACTGGCACAAATTGCCCGTGAGCGTAAGTTTGATCGGGGACAGGTTATTTTCTATGAGGGTGATCTCGGCGGCAGTCTTTATATTATTGTCACGGGCTCCGTTAAAATTGTGATCATGTCAGATGATGGCCGGGAGCATATCCTGGGCCTTTTGCATGAAGGCGACTTCTTTGGCGAAGTTTCATTGATTGACGGTGAACCGCGTTCAGCCACAGCCATTGCGCTTGAAAATGTAAATGTGGTCATGATCAGTCGCGATGATTTTATCCGGCTTTTACGTGAAAACCCTGAAATGTCGCTCAAGATTATGGTCACGCTCTGCGAACGCCTGCGGAAAACAGACAAACATGTGGAGAGTCTGGCTTTCCTCAGTGCCCCTGGCCGTGTAGCCCAGGTTTTGTTGAATCTTGCTGAGACCCATGCTTCAGGCCAAGATAAAAATATTACTGTCTCTCATAAAATTACCCGTCAGGAGTTTGCCAGTCTGGCGGGTACTTCGCGTGAAACCTTGACCCGTGTCTTGATGGACTTTCAGGATGATGGTCTGATCAAGCTTGAAAAGAATAAAATACATATTTATGACCGTCTCCATCTCAAGGAAAAAGTGGTCTAGATTTTCTCTTCCCTTTTTTACAGTCTTGGTTTTGACAGGCTGTTACAGTTTTGGATTAGAAAAACTGGAAACCCCCGCTCAGACTTTTGAACTGAAAGCCTGTGAAGGCGGAGCGCATCCGCTTCGCTTTCAAGATTCCCGTTTTCAGCTTCAATTGCGTTACCAGGGGGAAGCTCCTGCTTTGGCGACTGCCCAAAATCTTTTCGGACGCACCACCCGCTTTGTGGTGCCCTATCCCCGCCAAACCCTGCTCTTTGAGCTTGAGATTGAAAATACAAGCACAGAAGTGCTGCGCTTTTCTCCCGAGCAGATGCATCTGCTTTTCCCGAATACCCAAAAACAACTGGCGCCTCTCAACCTGAATGCCTTTAAACAGTTTTGGCCTGCTACTGGGGTCTGGAGTGCTGAGACGCTTTTAGATCGTGCTGCTGCCCTGGGAGAAGTCACGCGTACGCTGTGGGGAGCAGCTCCGATTTTGCCCCAGGCGAAGCAATCAGGTTTTTTGGCCTTTCCCCGTTTTGAACTGCACAAAGGGGAAAAAGTCGAACTTGAGTTTTTAGAGGGGCAAGAAAGTCAAAACCCCCGCAAAATCAGCCTTTGCCTGGAAGCAAATTAAAGCTTTAAGCGTTTAATTACGCCATGTTAACTTATCCTTTATAATTTTTACCCCAAGCTTTTCCAACCATTAACCATCCCTTAATCTTAAGTGCGCAAGATATTAATCTGATCGGCGGATATGAGAGGTAAGAGAAATTTTTACTTCGCAAATCACACATACCGCAAGGAGATAAGACAATGGGTGGAATCGACGGAATCGCCGGCTTTATTAATAATCTGAACCAAGTTACACAGACTATCGGGGCTGTACAAGGTGCTGCTGAAGCCCTCGCGCCTGCGGTTTATGCTGTAGACAATACCGTAAACCAGATTGCTTCTGTTTTTACCGGAGATCAGTACACTCCCTATAATCCTTATCCCGCTTATCCGGTTTATCCGCCTATGCCTGTTGGCTTTATGGAGCAGGGCAAAGTAGGCCTGATTGGCAATATGCTCGCCGGTGGTGTGGCTGGTGCCATGACCCATCAACAATCCAGTGAAGCGATTAAAACGATCAAAGCCGGTCAAACCGGTGCTGGTTTTAAAGCCTTGGGTATGTCTTCTCTTAAAGCGGGTGGTATTGGTGCGGCTGTAACGGGTGTGATTTCTGCGGCTAAAAATATTTCTCTTGTTTCTAAAGGTATGCAAACCAATGCCGATGCTGGTGGCAATATTGCTGCTGATACGGTAGGCGGTCTCTTGGCCGGTGCCACCGGTGGGATTGCGGCAGGTGCTGCAGGTCTGGCGCTGAGTGGCATGGGGGCTGCAGGCTTGGGTCTGACGATCGGTGCGGCTGTGGCCGGTGCCGTGGGTGCAACGGGTGCCAGCCTGCTGTATCAAATGACCGGTATGCGCGATGGCCTCGCCAATTCTGTACGCAATATGTTTGGCGGTGGAGCCAATGGTTACTATCCCAACAATGGCTATGCCGGTTATCCCCAGCAGGGTTACCAGGGATATCCTCCCCAATACCAGCCTCAAGCTGGCTACTACGGATATTAATGAGTAAGAGCAAGAATAAGGAGTAACGAAAAATGAGTATCGCATCTGTCATTGGTTCTTTTAACCCTTACGCGGCATCTAG
>PFGG01000080.1 GCA_002783405.1 bacterium (Candidatus Blackallbacteria) CG13_big_fil_rev_8_21_14_2_50_49_14
GGCTTTGCGCAAACGCATCCGCTCTTGATTTGACAATTTCTCCCAATTTGGAATTTCCTGTAGTTCATTCACAAAGTTTGCATGTCATGCAGCTCTCCTCGTCGCGTAGTGTCGCTTAGAGACCCCATATTTACCAGAATGACCCAATCGAACCTCAATCAAAGTTTACAGAAAAAGTTGCCTGGAAGCGAACAAAATCAACGCTTTGCCGGTACTTCCTTTAACTTCCAGATGCCAGCGCATGAGAAAGACTGTTGGTATCCATAAATCCAATTTGGAATTCTCTACCCCTGAATGTGGATACAATAAAGGCTTATTTTCTTTAATCAAAATCTTAAGAAGATGCTGTGCTTTTGTTTTTATTGAAAACTATGCTTTAATTTAAGATAATGTCTGAATACTAGGATTGTACCTGGATGTTTCCTCTCATCACAGTTGTATTGGTGGATGATGATTCGCCTACCTTGGATTACTTAGAAGCTTGGCTAACCTGTAGTTGTTATTTGCCATATCAGTTTCATATCCATGGCAGGGCTACATCAGGGACTAAAGCAATGAAGCAAATTCATGCGTATCAACCGGATTTGGTTATTTTGGATCTAAGCTTACCCGATATGAACGGCATGGCTGTAGCTCAGTTTTCTCAATCTCTGGAAAAACAGCCAAAAATACTTATTTTTAGCGGATATGACAATTGGTTGGAATGGAAGGACACTGCGAATAAGCTGCTTTTAGGCTATGTTGTGAAGGGGAGCCCGCTGGAAGCTTTGGAAAATACGTTGGCAAAACTATTAAAAGGCGAACTTTGTTGGGATCCGGCTGTGTATTATAATATGCATCAAAAATCCTTTCTACCCAGTGAACCATTTGTGTGGGTTTCGCCTTTAACGGAACGGGAGCAAGATGTCTTTGCCTTGTTTTGTAGAGGATTTAAACAAGCTAAAATTGCTGATGAATTGAAAGTTAGTACCAATACTGTCAAAACGCATCTCAGAAAAATCTGCAAAAAAGCTGGATGTAAAGAGCTAGAAAGCTTGAAAAAGAAAGCTTTCTATTCGGGTGTGATACATACCCTTTAATTAATAACAATTCATAAGGGGATCACTCTTTGGGTGATAAATATTTAAAATTTTCTCTTGAAAGATAAACTTATTTGTCATAAAATGTCATCATTCTTTTTATAAAGAAAATAAAAAGTCAATAATATGTATTGTTTGTTATTTTTTTTAAAAATGCTGTTTATACATGATCAAACCATTCTTGTAACTCATTAATTTTTGTGACCAATTGGCTATACAGAATTTCTAATTCTTGAATAGCTATTTTTTGTTGCTCCAGAGCATTTATCTGATCAGCCAGGGCATCACACTGATCTAAGAATAACTCTAATTCGGCTTCTTGAGGTTGAACTGCTGCCAATTCGTGTTGTACACGGGCTATCAGCGTCATGAGCTGTTCAGTCAGATTTCTCATAATAAGGCATTGTTCAAGTAAACGGTTTATCTGCTTCAAACGCAATTCAACTGGCTTTAATTGTTTTCGGAGTTCTTCAGTGTCTATTTCGGCATCGATAACCTCTAGTTGATGAAGGATATAGGTGTATTTATTTTGCACAAGTTGTTGGCTTTGTTGCAAGGTTTGGATTTGCTCAGGGTCAGGAGTCGGACGTAGCAGAAGTTGCATGGTCATCGTAAATTGAACCTCACGCTGTATCAGCTCCTCGGTATCATCATAGAGCTGGTCATAATCCAAGACTACTCCTTTTGTTGAATTCCAATCTACAGACACTTCAGGTGACTCTAAGCTGGATATTTTCTCTTTGCTGGTCAGTAATTGTTGAAGTTTGAGTACATATTCTGAACTGGGATCGAGTTCCCGAGCTGCTTGAAAATATCTCAAAGCAGGACCCAGTAAGTTCATTCCATAATACAAATTACTTAAAGCGATATAAGGTGCCAGATAGGCACGGGATAATTGAATCGCTGTTTTAAATTGGGCGATGGCTTTTTTGATTAATTCACGGGAAGGCCTTTGGGTATATTGTTGGAGATAACTAAGGCCTGATGCATAGGCTGATTTACTCTTGTCGACTCGATTTTTATCACGCTGTGACAGCGAATGATGGGCTTTACTTAGTTCTTTAAAATTGAACATAATAGCACCCTCAAAACTTCTTTGATTATTATCATAGAGTATAGATGGACAAGAGAAAAGAAAAATTTAGAACAAGGTTAAAATCTTTCTTTTAATCCCAGATAGTATTTCTTATAAATCTTTACAGATATTTTAAATCAGAATAACTCTTGTTGGATATCACCCACTGGGTGATTTTCAAACTTCACTATTTGTGCTATATCTTTATCAAGATAGCCTTTTACCTGCTGAGGAAGAATATCATGCAAACCAGCCCTGTCAATCGTTCTGGATTTATTGCTCCCCCAAATACACCCAGGCAGGGAGTTGTTTCTAAGCCCTTGAACCTTGAGGCTCTGGGTAAACAATTAGAAGAAATAGCGAGTAATCCCGATGCTTTTCCACTCAAATCCTCTGTGTTATCCCAAGTGGGAGATGATAGCGAAGCAGAAAGCGGAGAGCATGGCAATCTCCCATCTATTCAGGGAATGCAAAAATTGATGGGAGATATGGTTTCTCAAGAAGAACCCCCTGTATTAGGAGAAGCAAGGCAAGCTATTAAAGGTAATGTGCAAGAGGCATTGTTTCAATGTCTAAATCCATCTGAGCTGCAAGAGCGTTTAGGACAAATTGAAAAGAATCACATTCAGTTCATTGAAGAGAGATTTGGTGATTCACCTCTTAAAGGTTCTCTACTCGAAATTTTAGAAACAGAATTGGCCATTGGCCAAGTGTTTCTCAGCGAGAGAGTCGATCAATCACAACAAGATGTATCCTCCTCCTCTCAATTGGGTTCAATTAGCTCTTCGAGTAGCCAGCTAAATCCAGTTTTCGCTAAAGCGCTGAAAGCCATTCCTCAAATGCCATTAGAGGAAAGACAGGCAATTCTCAAAAATCCTGAACAGTTGCAAATACTATTGAAGCAATTAGAATTGACGTCTCCTCCAGAAAGATTGGCAGCAACAGCTCTTTTAATGGAGGGGAGCTTTGAGTGGCGTGGGCCAGGTGCCAATGAATTTTTCACAACCCTACTCAACTATCAAGGTGCGCCCTCTCCAGATGCGACGATTCAAAGCTTAACAGCACACAAAAATATGAATAGTTATTCTATGAATTGCTGGGAAAGTGTTTTGACATGTGGCATGTTGAATGGAGCACTTCGTCCCCAAACCGTGTCCAATCTTGGCTCATATGTAAATGCAGAAACATCTACTGTTATCCAAAAAGATCCCAAGGACATATGGAAAGATCTCGGCTTTTTTTCTCAAGCTTGCACAGCCGTTCAAGCCAGTGATTTTCAAGCAATTCCTCCTGGACATTTGGTCTTTTACGTACCACAAACACCTGTAACAATGGGAGAAGTTGGGGCTTTAAGGGCAAATAAAATTGCGCCTGAGCTTTATAAGCTACTCATGGAAAAAGGTTATCTTGAAGCGAGTGATCGACAAAAAACGGTTGTGGCTGCTAAATGCGCTGATTTAACGGGGCCAGACGATATTACCGATCTGGGGATAGTGTTATCGAAACCTAAAAAACAAGCATTATTCGACATGCTTAGAAATGCTACTGAAGAAAAGCGGTACCATGATCAACTCATTGAACAACATGGCCCTAAAGGCCCTTATCCGGCACATGTGGCAATCTCTGTTGGCAATGGTAAATGTATGAGTCTCTGGGATCGACCTGCAAGGCCAGATCAAGGCCGTGCATCAACTGCACAGGTAATTGATATTGCAAAGATAAGTGCAGGAAATAATGTTTTTGCTGGGCCTTCGCCATTTTAGTCCTAAGCAGAAGTAATAATGAAAAAGTTGGAAATAGGATCCCCATTTTTAGTGGGGGTCAAAATTTTGATTTTGTGCAGGGATCAGCAAACCTGTAGTTTCGGAGATTTTGAAGTTCCAAAGAAGAGGGCGTACTCTGTAAAGTGACAAAACCTTTGGAGAACGCCCAATGGAAATTATACCCGAATACGATTTTCTGAACCGTTATTCCTGGTTTTCTCAAGACCTAGCAGATATACTTCTGAATTGGCTTTTGACAAAAGTTCAACCTGACCAGCGAACCATTCTGGTCATTGATGAGCTCTACCCTTTATGGGTACATCAAGTTAAACCCTATGGCCAGATGAAAACTGTTGAAATGGCATCCTTTGAAGGCTTGCTCAGAGGACATAGTTGAACTCCCAACTTGGCTTCAGCAGGTTTACAGATTGCTTTTCTTGCTTTTGTCCTGATCAAATATCTGGCTATTCAAAGGGCAGTTTATTACGCTATAATCATGGGCTGCTTATTCTGGCCGGCGAAGAGGTATTTGGAAATAAAATGAATCTTCATCTAACTTCAGTTGGACAAATGGTTGTTTTTTTTGCTCCCTGTATTTATGCTTACTCAGGCCGCTTCCTTCAGTTTTTTAGATAAAGTCTATTTAAAGTCTGGCAGGGGAAAAGTGACGGCATTAAAAGCAAGCGCTTGTATTTGGTTATTCGCTTTTCCTTTGCAGATTGTTGTGAAATCTGTATTGCATTTGCCCTCTTTTTTAGGTTTGTTCATTCTTTGCCTGATAATGTCTATTGTTTTTGATTATTTCTATGTTAAGGAGAGCAAGAAGAAAGCCTTATTTTTATTATTATCCTTTCTGTTTAATCTGTTGATTATATTTTTAGGTATGGGTTTTAGTGCTATTCTTTTGCCCAGGTTTCTATAATTGACTTTGATACAATACTTGGCCATAATAAACCAATGGTCATTGGGAATAAACTTTCTGAATGGGGAGATAAAAACTGAATAGGATGCCACTGACTTCGGAGAAGGAAATTACAGATAAACTAAAGGTCAAACAATGCAAAATAAATTGTTATTGATTTTAGGTGTGTTCTTCTTTTCCGGTTGTGGTCCAGGAGTACAACTTTGTCCTGCCAATGGTTGTGTGCCGATCTCTGTTTCTACTCGGCAGGATCCTTTGCCAACAGATTTGGAATTGTTATCAGAAAAAGGAATCATTACCAAAAATCCTGTTTTCTGTGGACATTCTAAATTAGATACAAACATACCCGCGCCCTATGACCTTGTGGTTTCGAGTGGACTAGGAAAAATATTTTTTATTGGACGTCGTAAATTTGAGTTTAAGAACGGCTACACAATCGCTTTTCCTCAAGAGATTTATTATATAAATCTGAATGAGAAAAATTCCACGCCAAAGAAATTAGAATATTCTCAAGACTTATCATGTTTGCTGGGAGATGATCTCGAAATTGATTCCGGGGATCAATTATTAGTAACTGCTCCGTATCAAAAAAGTGTGTTTACTATTGATACAAAAATGAAAAAATCATCTAAATTATTTCAAAATCCAATGGATATAGAGATTCCGATGCCTGATTTATACACACCGTCTAATATTCCATTTTCTGAAGACTCAAAGCGTTTGTATTCAAATAGAAAATTTAACCAATTAGGTATTGCTAATTTGTTTTTTCACCCTAATCATGAGATATATTTTACGACCGCTTTGGGGGATCTTGAGAGTTTTTATTGGCACTTGAAATCATATGATTCTGAAAAGAACGTCAAATTTAAAAAAATTAAAGATTTACTTTCAATTATTCTACGCTATTACAACAGTGATAAAATATTTAAAAATCAAGATATTAGCTCTTTTTCTCACCTTTTGATTGACGAAAATGATCAAATAATGACAACTATTCCAGAAGAAAATATTCTTATTAAAGTGAAAAATACGAATTTCACCGGCTCAAGTTTTGTTTCTTTTGAAGGTGTGCTCAAGTATTTTTATCAAGGAAGGGAGAACTATGCAGGATCTTCAATGGGCTATCAGGATGGAGAGAAAAGCCAAGCAAAATTCAATTCTCCAAATGGAATAAGTATTGATTTACAAAAAAATATTTTTGTCGCTGATACTGGGAATTATGCAATCAGAAAAATTTCAAGTAATGGAATGGTCTCTACTCTTTATAAAATACCTGAAGCACTGAGATCTAATTAAGTGTCTCAAATGCACAATAGGAATCTAATCGAAGAATATATGAAAGATCGATCCCATAATTGGCAAGACGGATATGGCCGAAACTGAGAGTGAACTCAAGTATCGCTTTCTTGTAAGGCAGGTTAACTTCTCTCACCGCTGAGAAATAAATAATCAGGAGACAATCAAATGAGCGAGTTTAGTCCGAATAACCCTGTTGTGAAACGATGCCTTCAAGGGTTGGGAATGGAAGAAAACGGCAGGCCTGATGAAGCCTGTAAACTGTTTTTTCAGGCTTGGACTGAAGCAGAAAGCAGTTTTGAGAAATTTCTTTCAGCCCATTATCTTGCCCGATATCAAAAAACAGTGAGCGACAGATTAAAATGGTTAGAAATTGTTTTGCAGTTTGCGTTGGAGATAGACAATGACTCTGTGAAAAGTGCATTCCCCAACCTGTATTCAAATCTTGCCGAATGCTATGAACAATTAAACGACACCGACAATGCAAAAAAATACAATGAATTGGCCCTTTCTTTCAGATACAAACCTTCTGACAAGGGCCCTTTTTATCATGGAACGAAAGCAGATTTGCAGATAGGCGATTTATTGAAACCCGGCGGAAATTCGAATTACAATCCAGAGATTAAAATGAATCATATTTATTTTACAGCCCTAGCAAATGGGGCTGGCCTGGCTGCTGAATTGGCACAGGGAGATGGGCGCGAACGCGTTTATATTGTCGAACCCACTGGGGTATTTGAGAATGATCCGAATGTTACAGATAAAAAATTCCCAGGCAACCCGACACGCTCATATCGCTCTCAATCCCCTTTGAAAATCATTGGCGAATATACAGATTGGGTGAGACAAACACCTGAGGAAATACAAAAATGGCGAGAAAAATTGGCAACTAAAAAGGGGGAAATTATTAACTGATTTCTGAAATTCACGATATTATAAACTGTAAATACTTATTTCAATCACAAAATACTCCAATCAATCTGAATTTTTGTCTTATTCATGCCTGGATTTTATTTTTTGCATAGCAAGAATCTTCGGAACAACCCGTGGGGCAGGACTGACACCATGGGTTCGAGAGTCGAGCAATACAAGCCAGCCATCAAGGCTGCTCTTAAAGTGGGTATCAAACAGTATATCTCTTCGTATGAGCCGGAACACTCCATTGCGATTGTAACCAAGGAGCATGGCCTCACTGTGCACCTGCTCGGCAAAAGCGGACTTGCGTATACCTTTTGTCTTAATCTCGGGCGCAGTACACGAGGGAACTTTTCACATTCAAGTTCGTCAAAAAAATACTTTATTTTAGATAAATTTAGAATATATCCAGATCTGTTTTTTTATACAAAGATATCAAAGAAAAAGGTGAAGAATGAGTCTTATTGAGTATTTAAGATTTGACAAGATTGATCCCAATGAATTTGTTCCATTGCTAAATAAGAAAAGTACTCGGGAGCATTTGATTGCGCATGAAAAATTTGACACAGAGAGTGTAGCGCAGTGGATGAAAGCTAAAATAGAAGTCGATCAAATTGAGGGTTGCAGAGTTCGGGCCTTGAGCGTCAATGGCGTTTTAGCTGGTTGGTGTGCCATACAATCGGTTGATACACAGTACGAGATTGCAATTGTGCTTGATGAGCATTACTGGGGGATCGGCAAAAAGGTCTTTGGTGAGCTAATGCAATGGGCTCAAGAGTTTGGTCATGACAAAATATATATCCACCTTTTGCATACCCGTCCAGAGTATAAGTTCTTGCGTAAAATGTCTACAAATGTTTATGAATCTATGATCTTGGGGAGTAAATTTACGACCTACGAGCTAAATCTTGGCTAAGTGGATGTTCTTGGCCTGACCATTAAGCAATTAGAAAAACACGACAAAATGATTGGCTCTGGATACACTGCAGGATAGGATTCCCCAGAAGAAAGCGCCTGAAAAAATATGCTCATAAAAAAGTTATTTATTAACTGATTTATAAAATTTACGATATTATTAACCATTAGTACTTATTTCAATCGTAAAAATAATCAGGGTGATCTGAACTGAAGTTCCTTGTATTTGCTAAACGCATGATCTACAGCTCAAGAATCTTTGATGCAAGCAACAGAGTATACTAAACGGGGTATGATGAGTGAGAAGAGCACTGGAATGTTAAAAAAATATCTTTGGATTTGGTTGCTTACGCTTGTGTTCTGTTTGCCTGCAGTGGCTGAGAACGCAAGTTTTCCTCTTTTGCAAAAGGGAAAATCTGTCTATGCCTGGCCCCCGGATTTTGACCCGCCCATGATTGGCAAGGCGGGCATGGCTGAAATTGAGACTGAACTCAAAAAACTCAAATATCGCTATTTTGTCGTATTGGTCAACGAACTCGCAGGAAGCGGGACAGACAAAGAAGCCATCGATCTGATTGAAGGACTGGCTGAACGTTGGAGCACGACTTCTGCTTCGCTCTATGATGCAAAAACAAGCCAAATTTTTATTCTCAGCTATCATCCCCGCAAATACCGATTTCTTGCAGGGGCGCAATTTAAAAACGAATTGGGATTTGAAAAGGCGGCTCTTCTTCCCTATACCCAAATCTTTGAAAAATTCATCAAAGGAACGCCAAAACTTCCCAAAACAGGCATGATTGAAATGATGAAACAAGTGGATGCCTATTTGTCTCAAAATTATACGCCTGAAGCCGTTCAAACCAGAAAAACAGAACAACTCAAGCGCCAGTTAGCCTCACAAAAACAGGCGAGCCATAAACTGCTTGACCGATTGAAACTGCTTTTAAATTGGCAATTTTTATTGAGTGCAGAGGATTTTAAGCTTTTGCGCGAAAAGGTGACCGAAGCAGAACGTGCTCTAGAAGTTTTTGAAACCCAAAACTCTCAAGATCTTCAAGCTTTAGATCGTCACTTTATGAGGCTGAAACAAACCGATCAGATCTATGCCAATCAAATTCGGCAGGCTTACGGACTCGAACGCGTGCAAAGCAAAGTTCCTGATCTGATTGAAGTTTTAAAAAATGCTGAAGCGCCTGTTAGCTTGAGTTCTTGGCAAGAAAAACTGTTTAATATGCACTATACAACGCCAGAACAGCGATTGCCCTTTCAGCAAGAATTGGAAAGTGTCCAAGCTTTACTGGCGGGAAAAGCCCCATTAGAAGCTTATCAGCCAGATTTAATCGAAAATAGGTGGGTGAAAGTCGCCGATGCAACTTTTGCACTAAAAAATTTAATGGCAGAATCTGATACGAGAGCCAGAGATAAGGCAGAAATACTCACGACTGTTCTGGGCTTTGCCGCGCTTGGGCTTTTGATTGCACTGATCACTTTATTTTCTGTTTTAGAATTTAAGCGCAAGCTGTTTGTTGAAAAATGGCATAAACTCAAGGCCCATTTTGAACAGGTTGAGGCAGATTGGAAAACAAAGTTGGACAATGCTTATCAAAAGGCTTTGTTTTTTGAGTCTGCACAACGTGATGCGATTTTAGGGCTGAAGGACATGCAGGGTAAAACCCGTGAACTCTTTGAAACAGTCACTCAACAAGTGGACTCTATCTTATTGCAATTGACGGCTATGGGTGACCAACTACAAGCTTGTCAGGCCTTGGCTTCAGAGGCGCATATACTTAATCAGCAGCCGCTTAAACAGGCTTTAGAAGGCTTAAGTCAACCCTTTGAATTTGATACGCAAAAAAGCAATCAGGAGAAGCTCTTTGGC
The DNA here is from genome assembly GCA_002783405.1 of bacterium (Candidatus Blackallbacteria) CG13_big_fil_rev_8_21_14_2_50_49_14. Classification (NCBI taxonomy): domain Bacteria; phylum Candidatus Blackallbacteria; species bacterium (Candidatus Blackallbacteria) CG13_big_fil_rev_8_21_14_2_50_49_14. The sequence continues at coordinate 9,848 of PFGG01000080.1, forward strand.
TTTGCTACCGTGATGATTTCGCTTGACCCCCAGGTTTTTGAACAGAATTTGCAGGCCGATTATGAGCTTGCGCTCCAGGGCTGGAACCAACTCAAAGCAGCAGCTGATTTGCGTTGGCAGGCACCAGAAGCGCTCTTTCCTGAGTCATTGGCTGAGGAAATTTTGGCCTGGGGAGAAGAACGGGTTGCTTTGGTCAAGCATCCTCTCTTGGAGACAGCGCAAAATCGTAAACGCTTATATGAGTCTTTGGAGCACTTGCGTTGGCAAGATCCTGTGGCCTATGCCGATCAAATTGAGGCATTGAAAGAAGTGCATCAGACCTGCTTGACTGAACTACAAGGCTACTATGAGATTCTTCCCCGATTGGCGGAGTATGCTGCCCAGCCACCGCAACCTTTTGCGGATCTGGTTTTGGAAGACGATCAAAACCCAGCCCTGTTTTTTGAAAAAGCACAAACAGCTTATCAGGCATTGTTAATTTCTGAGACCCAAAAACAGGGCTTAAATGTCTTATGGCCTCAGGCCCAGTTCATTTTGATGCATTTTGAAACTTCAAAGGCTTTATCTACTAAAATTGAAGAAATTTTAGTTGGCTTTGAGCATTTTGTGACGCAATTGCAAGAACAAATGAAGATGATCAAAGTACAAGCCAAAGAACTGACCTTGACCTTTAAAAAAATACAAGCTTACCATCTCGATTTTGATTTAAGCGATCAGATTACCCAAGCCAAAGCGCAGCTCCAAGCAGCAGAGACAACCCTGGGACAAGCATTGGCGCAATGGAAGCAAAAAAAGGTTATCAAGGCTTGGCGTTACCTTGAAGAATCTGAAAAAGTGCTGCTGGAAAGCCAGGCGAAGCTTGTTAAAGTAGAGAAAGATTGTCAGGCCCAAGAGGCTTTGCGTCTTGAATTTCTAGAAAAATTTCAAAGCCATGGCGAGCGTCATCTCAAATTTTTGGATAAGGCAAAAGCCAAGGGGTATCGGGAAACAAACTACACGCAGATGGCTGAGGTGGATTTGGAGACATCCCAGGACTATGCTGAATTGCTAATATTGCTGAATAATGTTGAAGAGAGCTGGTCAAAACAGCTTGTTGTGGATGCTGAATCTGCCTTAGCTAGGTACTCGTCTTATTCCAGTCGTTCGTCTAGTGATTCCTCATCTTCAGGGGGCAGTTGGTTCAGTGATTCCTCTTCTTCGGGGAGCAGTTGGGACAGTAGTTCCTCTTCTTCGGGGAGCAGTTGGGACAGTAGTTCCTCATCTTCGGGGAGCAGTTGGGACAGTAGTTCCTCTTCTTCAGGAGGCAGTTGGGACAGTGATTCCTCCTCTGTTGGGGGCGATTGGTAAGATACCCTTGCCTTGAACACATTAAACTCCGGCCCAAATTCCAATTCCCATCATTGGAATTCCCTGATGTGCATAGGCACGTGGATGAATGATTTCTGTTTTCTTTCCTGGCAATTCCTGCCAGAGCCTTTTGCTTCCGGCTGTCCAGGGATTATCTCCGGCAATATCGTGAAAGGCCAGGTATTTCTGGGGGTAGCGGGCATTGATCAAAAAATCTTGCTTGACCCCTTCATAGCTGTGTTCTGCATCGATCAAGACCAGATCCACAGGGCCGAGTTCGTTGCGCCAGGCCATGTATTCAATTGAATGGGAACTTCCCCAGAAACATTGGGTTTGAGGGGGAACTTGAATTTTTAGGCCCGCTTCTGTTTCTGCCATTCGGGCATCACAAACCGCAATCATCTCAAATTGAAACAAATCCTGCAAAAAACAGGTCAAACGTCCGGTCCAGATGCCAATTTCCAGAAATGAGCGAATACGATGCTCCGCGATCCACTGGCAGAAATCAGCAAGTTCCAAAGGGTTTTGCAGCAGGCAGTCCGGTGGGGCTCCCCGCTGTTCGTATAAATGCTGGGCAGCGATGTCCCAGCATTGGACCCGTTTTACGGCTTCGTTGAAGGGGTTCATTTGGGGGGATACTTTCCGGCCCAAAGATCGCGGTAGATTTGCTCCAGTTCGCGGGTAAATGCTGCTGGCTGGCAGAGGGGAGAAGCCTCAAAATCTAGCCTTACCTGGGAACGGCGTAAGCGAAGCTGCTCTGGGTTTTGGGCCAGTTCGATGGCCTTGGCGACATAGTCTTCAAGATCTGCGCAGAGTAGTTCTTGCTGGCCTGCTTGTACCAGAAAACAGTTTCCAACCCGACCTGGGGTGACCACAGACAGGACTGGAACCCCCATCCAGAGAGAGTCGCAGGTCGTTACCCCACCCTGAAAAGGAAATGCATCCAGCAACAGATCAATACCATTGAAGAATTCCAAATGCTTCTCATAGACTGAAAAACCTTCCTCCTTGACTTGGTTTAAAGGCACCCCGGCCTTTTCCAGCAGGAGTTTGAAATAAAAATGTGTGCTGGGATCGTTAAATGCCGGACATTTCAGTCTCAAGGTAAGATCAGGTACGGCCTTTAGAATTGCTGCCCAGGCTTGTGCTAAGGGCAGAGAGATCTTTTGAGCTTGGTTGCAGAAACCAAAGACGAGGGGCTCTCCTAAGCGCTTGATAGGTTCTGGCCGCTGAGCAAGAGACGGTTCCCAGACCAGGGCGGTTTTCATCGGAATCAGGGTTTCATTGAACATGGCGGCCCCTTCTCCGAGTAAAAGCGGTGCATCTACCAGATAATAGTCGGCGATGCCGCTTGAACTGGCAAAGGCAAGAGGGGTCGAAACCTGGATTGGGGCCGGTCGGTAAGCCAAGATTGGCAATCGGGATTTCAGGGCATGGCCCCCCAAATCGACCAGAATATCTATCTCCCACGAGCGAATCAGGTCGCAGACAGCTTCGTCAGACTGGCCGTGAATATTTGCGAAGCGGTCGGCCATTTGCCGAAATTCGGCTGTGTCGCTATCCTCCTGCTCGACTTCGGCCAGCAGACAGATTTCAAACGCCTCGTGATCGTGTTGGCGCAGAAAGGCTTTTAGCGTGGGAGTTGAGGTGAAATTGCAAAATTTATAAGAAAAATAGCCTATACGCAGCTTCTTGCGGGGGGGACGGGGGCCAGGATCCAGGGGCGGGCGCAGTGCTTCTCCCCAGGTATGAATCAGAGAGGCATGCTCGGTCAATGGAAAAGTGGGCACATGATAGAGTCCAATCAAGAGTTCTTCGAAGAGGGTAAACCCCTCTGAACCCAGGGTGGCAATCTGTTCCAGACGCCCTTCTACTACAGGCAGGTAAGCGCGTTTGTCAGAGCTATAAGTTAAAAAACAGAGATTCAGCTCACAGGCTTTTAAATAGTGGTACTGAGCCTGCTCGTTCTGCTCCGCCTTTTTCAGCAGGACTGAAAGGAAAAAATGGGCGTGAGAGTTTTCTGGAGCATGTGCGAGAACCTGGCGATAATAAGCCTCGGCCTCATCAAGATGTCCCTGTTCATGCAGGGTATTGGCCAAGGCATAGAGATAGGCGCTTTCTGTGCCTTGATAGAGTAAGATTTGGGTGTAGAGGGTACGGGCTTGCTCCAGGTTCCCGGCCAGGCGTTCAAGGCTCCCTAGGTAAAACATGGCCTGCAAGTGATTGGGTTCTTGGGCCAAACAGGCTTCAAAGCATTGACGCGCTTCTGCATATTCGCTGATATAACAGAGCAGGATTCCCAGCATATGGGTGATCATCGTGCGTTGCGGAGGGGGCAATGTATAATCCAGGGCTTGACGCACCAGGGCAACAGCCTGTCCGTGTTGATGTGCCTTAAAGGCCGCCATTCCCTGGGTATAGAGATCCAGGGATTTCAATGCGTCTGATTTCACCATGTGGATACCCTTGCCGCGGATAGAATGGGATGCAGTGTAGCATACTCAGAGAGTCGCCTTCCAAGACTGTTTGATTCTGATTCATAGCCAAGCCTTCTCCAGCTTGTGCCTCTCAGCCGTCGCTTGCTTTGAAAAGGGTTGCCTTTTAAAAGAAGTTTTCGACGACTTACCAATACCCGCTCGAATATGAAACAATAAGGGCATGAACACTTCCAAACCCTTTTTAGATCCATTGAATTGTCGGATTGGAATCGTGGGCAGCGGTTTTGTTGCCAACGGTTTTGGCCGACTCTTGCAGCGGATAGCCCCCCAATGGCCTCTGACAGCGGTACTGACCCGTCGCAATCCTGCTGAAATTCCCCCCTGTTTTCAGACGGTGGCTGTGCCAAGCGAAAGGCTTGACGACTTTCTGGCGCGCTGTGATCTGGTTGTGGAATGCAGTGGGGATATTCGCCATGCCACTGAGGTGATTGAAACGGCCCTCCAGGCGGGGAAATCGGTAGTAACCATGCATTGTGAATGGCATGTCACCGTGGGTTCAGCCCTTGTCAGCCAGGGACTTCTGACAGAGGCAGAAGGTGATCAGCCGGGCAGTTTGGCTGCCCTACGCGAAGAGGTGCTGAGCATGGGTTTTGAACCCTGGGTCTACGGCAATATCAAGCAATTTTTGAATCATACGCCAACGCCTGAAGACATGCTGTACTGGTCGTCCAGACAGGGGATTCGTCTGCGCCAGACCACGGCTTTTACCGATGGCACCAAACTTCAGTTTGAACAGGCGTTGGTCGCCAATGGCCTGGGGGCAGAGATTTTAGAGACTGGCCTGGCTGGGCCGGCTGCCAGTGATCTGAATATTGGGGGGAGACTCTTGGCCGAACGGGCAAGTGAATTCGGTCAGGCAATTTCGGATTATCTGATGGCACCCTCCTTGCCTCCAGGCGTCTTTATTACTGCTACGCATCAAGCAGAAGATCAACCCGCTCTGCAATACCTGAAGCTGGGCCCTGGCCCCTGGTATACTCTTTACCGGCCTTATCACCTCTGCCAGTATGAAATGCTCAAAACGGTCAGGCGGGTGATTCAGGGGGGCGGGCCCTTGCTGAATAACGGCCCCCATCCAGCTATCAGCGTACGGGCTGTGGCCAAAAAACTTCTGCTTCCGGGCGATTTGATTGAAAATGCCCTGGGCAGCTTTGAATTGCGCGGAGAGGCTGTTCGCTGGCGGGATGATCCAGAACACTTGCCTCTGGGACTGATCCAGGATGCGGTGATTCAGCAGCGGATAGAACCCGGCCAGGTTCTGACTTGGGCGGATGTGGAACTTCCTGACTCCAGGGCTTTGGCGCTGGTTCGCAAACGGATTTGACCAAGTTTTGTCTCTCTAAAATCAATCTCTCGTGTGCCTGGGTTTGACTGAATTCAGTTAAGAGGGGAGCGCAACTGTGAATCGGGTGAACTTGAAAGACATGCCTCAGAATTTCTGTTTGAAAGTTTTCGGCGGTGGGTATATAGGCTGCATGATGAAAGCTTGAGCATGCCAAATGCTTGAGAACAAGCTAGAAACCTTGAATAAGACCGGAGATATCCCCATGAATGACTGGCTGACCAAGCCCCCAATGCTTCCACCCTCTGTTCCCTCACCCCGATTGACCCCTCCTGCGAAACCTTTGGCGAGTGATAACCTCCCTGCTCCCGTCCTTGAACAAGCTTCTGTTGAAGAACGCTTTCCGAGCGCGCCAGCTGAAAAACCCCAGGATGTTTGGGCTGCGCTCCAACCCTTGGGCAGTGGGGATCCCGCTGCTGCTTCAGAGCCTGTGGCGGTGCAATTTGGTCAGCCGACCAAAGCGGGTGCTGCCGCTGTTCAGCCTGTGCGGGCCCTGGGAACCCTGAGTGAAACCGAAGTGGATGCCACCCTCGAAGCTGCTTTTCAGGAACTCAGCCCTTCTTTCCGTGGGGGCAAGGTCAAAGGCAGCCAAATTTACGACAGTGTTTTTCAGGAAAAACTGCTGGCCCAGATGAGCATTCCCAAGGTTCGACAAGCCCTGATCCAGAAATTCAATCTCAACACACCAGAAATGGCTAGTAAGCTGGCCTTGACCATGTTGCTTGAAGTGGATGGCGGCCAGGGCAGTTGGAAACAGGGGGGCAAGCCCGGTACGCCAGAGGGCAAGCGTCCCATCCTGTTTCCCTTGGGAGCTGCTGTCTTGAACCGGCAACTTGGACGTCTGCTCGTTCAGGGGACGTCTCAGTACCAGCACTTGGGGCATGTGCCCAGCCAGGAAGAGATCAAAAAAGCCCCTGCAGGAACCTATTCCACCTATGATGGTGTGGTTGGCAATGTCAGTGTGACCCCGTCGGGCCCGATTCCTCAGACGGCCTATGGCCAAATGCGTGTGGGGGGGCCTGACAGTTTAAATCGCCTGCTGACCCAGTGGCCTGATCCCAAAGGTGCCAGTGATGAAGATCTCGCCAAGCATCATGCCCGCCGTGATGCCGCCTTGGCAGCGGCCCGTGCGACGGGTGGCGCAGATTTGGCCAACGCTTTGAGCCAGATTCAGACCAATGCAGAGGGCCGTTTTGACGCACAATTGAAGGTTGCCCGTGAGTTGCTGACAGGGCAGATCAGCTTTGAATTGCCCGATCAGCAGTTCAAGGACTGGGAAGCCAATAACAAGCCCAGTGACACGATTTCAGACCCCCAGAACCGCTTTACGGTTGATCCGCCCTTGGATCGGCCTGCTGTCAATGGCAAGCGCAGTGTCAATGCTGGGCGTTTTCTCAACTATGCTGCCCACGGTGACAAGGCCCAGGTCAATGTCAATGAAACGGGCTGGGTGCGCACCCCCAATCACGAAGGGGAAACCACGGGGGAACACAAATATGGCACCTATTCACGCAAAATGCCCCATCCCTTTAAATCGGGAACCAGCTACTATACCTTGGTGGCGATTCCCGAGGCGCTGATAGACCCACGAAAATAGAGGCTTTGCGATGTTGCGAATCCACCCGCTTTTTCGTTCTGCTCAGCAGTGCCTGTCATTCAGAATATATAACCCAAGTGATTATTATGAAACTAACGCTCTTTGAAAAAGATGCAGAGGCTTTTAATATATAGATGATTTGGTATATCATTCGAATTTCTAGATTGAAAGGACAAAGACTTGGATTGGATGGCTTTTAATGCGGAATTTATTAAGCAAAATCTTCGTTTTAGCACGCTGCTGAAGGCATTTTTGTGTGGCGTTGCTTTGTTTTTAATTCCCGCTGAAGCCCCCGTACGAAAGCATGAGATGGTGGTGCTCTATACCTCAAGAGATCCGATTCTGCCAGATCTCCCCAAATCCTGTTGCCTGTGGGTACCCTTAGAAAATTTTCAAAATAGTCATGACCGGGCGCGGATTGTGATTGTGGCAGGGCATGGTCTGCCTCCTTATTATGCCGGTTTTGAAAAAAAAATCATTGCCCAGGCGGTGAGAACCTATCAGCCGGAATTGATCGTGATGAACAGCTGTTATGGGGCTTCCAGCGATATTTTTCAGGCTTTTACTGACCAAGGGCTTTTTTCCCGAGTTGTTGCTGCGCCCTTTCCCATTTACCAGCCAGGCTTTATCTTTGAACCCGCTTTTTTAGCGCAGGAGCGCTCGCTTGAAGAGAAAATCATGGCCATTCGCACGGATCCCTCTTATCCCCTCGTGCGTTGGCGCTTGAATGCTGAGCGTCTTGCTGAACTCCAGGCCCAAGTAGACCAACTCCCGTCTGAAGCACTTAAAAAACGCCTCAGAAGGGTTCAACCTGCTTTGGTTCGCATGCCTTTTCCCAGTTTTCAGGAAAATAAAAGCGAGATCCTGGTTCCTGTGCCTGTTTCCCGCTTTTAGAAACGCTTAGTTTGCAGCAGTGGCTTGTTGGATTAAGGCTTCGAGCCCGGCCTGGACCAAGGGCAAAGGGTTTCCAATAGGCGCTTGAAGTTGGGTGCCCCCATTGCCTCCACAATCCACGGCGCTTAAAGTAGCTTTGTTAAGTTCCACTGGAATTTGATTGGTATTTTTCATCAACATATACAAAGAGGCCAGACCATGAATAGAGGCCCCTGATAAAACAGGGGATTTCAGCGCCAACTTGACCACTTCTGCTGGGGTGCTGGCCCCTTCTCCATTGACCATCCAGGTGCCATCGGCATTGGTATTGATGGTTAAGGTATTGCTGCCATCGCTGATTTTATAATTGAACTGGTCTTGATCCGCACTGTAGGTGCGGGTATTGCCTGTGGTTTTATCGACGACCACCATCACATCGTCTTGATTATCCATGACAGGAAAATCTTCCTGGTTGATTTCGATTGCATGCTTGCCATGTCCGCTGATATCAACCATGCCTTTTCCATGTTCGTCCTCAGCACCATTTTTATTGGTGTCTGTGCCCACATTAAAGCTATAGTCTGAAATTTCAATCGGCAAATCTTTGTCTTTAAAAGGCGCTTTGATTTTTCCAGTAATAGCTTTGGCTTGAATTACCGTTTTATTGCGTTTGTCGCTGGCCTGAGCAGGCAGGGTTTTGTCATTGGGCAGGTTTAAGGAAAGGCCTTTCTCCAGTTCGGGGGCGGTGCTGGGCTGGTTTGCAGCCAGTTCCGTTTTGACAGGTGTGCTGGTACAGCTTAAAAACAAAAGACTGAATAGCAAAAACATGCTTGGTTTTTTCATGGGTGAATATTCTCCTTTTAATCATGAATCTGAAAAAACATTAGTTGAGGGCATCGACTTCGTAGAGGGGGGTTTCTGTAAAATTTCCCTGGTAATCTTTGGCCTCTACAAAATAGCGCAGGGTTTCGGGGATTTCTGTATAGTCCCAAACGGGTTCCTGACTGAGCTGAAGGGGTTCACTTTCCTGCCAGAATTCTGCTTCGGTTTTTTCGTTATAGGCCGAATAGAGGAAGGTCAGGGTATCGCCCTTTTTAATTTCCAATTGCAGGCGGGTGGGAACCAAATCTCCGTTGGGGCCTTTAATCAAAGGAACGGCCCACTGGCTCACGATCTGGTGATTTTTATCTATTTCCAGATAGAGATCAATATCTTGACCATTTAACAAGGCGGGGGAAATATAGAGGCGCTTGCCTTCTTCTGTTTCTCCTTCGTAAAACGCTGAAGGGGTTACTCCATCGCTTTTATTTTGGCAGGGACCATTGCAGAGACGAAACCATTCCCCGTTCCAGTTGGGTGCGAAATAGGTTTTGCCATCTTTTTCGGGGTCTAAACGATCTGAGCCGATGTCTACCACCAGGCCCTCTTTCTGAACCAGCGAAAAGATCTGTTGGACAGAAGCCAGACCTAAATTATCTGCAATGGTATAGCAATGGCCTTCTTCGCCTCTGAGTGTGCAACTGTCTTCATATTTTTGCTTTGCCTGTTGGGTTTGAAAAGCTTGACTGGCCTGAATAACGGGGGCTTTGCTGTCTTGGCTTCCCACTTTGAAAAATTGATCAGCGAAATCTGCCCAGGGTTTGACGGTGGCAACATTTGTGTTATAAGCGGGTTTGAGTTTTTTTGCCAGGGAGTATACGGCAAGTCCTTGGGTTCCGGGCTTGGAGCCATCATGGCGGCTGTAAACCACCAGTTTTTGCAATTGGGTTTGTAGGTTTTGAGTGGAAGCCTGGGCATTGTATTGCTTCACCTTTTTTGCAAAATCGCCTAAATCAATGCCGATTGCCAGTTTGTCTTTGGCCTGAACCCCGACGCGGCTGCTGCCTTCTACGGCCTGAAGCAGGGGGGCAAAGTTTTGAGGGGTGACCAGCTGGGCAATATCTGGAAGACTGTTGATGACAGGAGAGAGTTGACTTAAATCCAAGACAGAGAGTGTTTTATTGGCTGTTTTTTTATGTGCGGGACTGTCAATAAAACTGTTCACCATCTGTTTGCCGATATCCAGGGTACTGGCCTTGGGCTGACGTGCCAAATACTGAACCAGATAGGTATAATTCCAACCATGACCGGGTTCCAGCTCTTCTGAGGCCACCATGTATTTGGCATGGGGTTGGGCCACGGCGGCCACCTCTAATGAACCCATTAAACATGCGTCAAAGCCCAGGAGATCGACCTGAAGCTCTGCGGCTTGAAAGGCCTGTTTCATTTCATCTAAAGAGATCAGATCTTCGCCAAAATGGGTGTCATTGCCCATGCCCAAATAGGCCAGGCCATGATCCCAAAGCTCAACAATTTTACGGCCTTGTCCCTCAGATTTGGTTTTTACGAATTTTAAAAAGGCTTCAAGGGTTTCTGGGGCTGCCAAATTGGCGCTGGGATGGCTTTCTGCATAACAGCTGTCGTTGCCAAAATAGCCATCTTTGGCGTCTTGGGCCAGACAGGGCAGGTCGGCGTATTTGATGCCTTTCCAGCCCTGCTTGCGAGCCCCACCAAAACCCACCCAAAGGTCAATATATTGTTTTTCATTTTCACTCAGGCTTTGATAGGCCTGAAGAATTTCTTTTAAATCTTCACTGCCTGCACCCAGGGGGCTGGCTTTGCCCGTTTCTTTTTCATCGGCGATGCCATTTCGGGGGGCGAGGTCATCTTCAAGATCACCCCCAATCATGTAAAGCGCAAAGCTGGTTTTTTCTGCTGCTGATTGGGGAGGGGCTGTGACCTGGCTGGGCACGGAGGACAGTGAGGCTCTTGGCGTTGTTGAGCCTGACGGCGTTCCCGGAATGTTTGGCCCACAGGCACCCAGGCCCAAGAGTGAGCCGCTGAGAAGGCCTGTGCAGAGGGGGCGATAAATCAGTGAAAATACAGATTTAAATGGTTTTTTAGGCATTTTGTGTAGTCTTTTATCTGTGCTTGTAAATGGGGGAAAGGGCATTGATGACGTCCAATGATAGTGTCTGATTGTCATTTCTAAAAGCGTTATTTATAATAAAGCATTATTATAATATAAGCAAAAAAATAATAAAAATCAATTTTAATATTTTGAATCAAACAACTGTAAAATCTCCCTCTCAAGGTGTTTTTGCTTTGCTGGCTATTAGTTTCTCAGGCTTGCCCATGGGTTTGGCTTTTTTGCGGCCTGAATGGGCTGGGCTTGCCTGGATGGGCGTTGCGCTTTTGGCCTTTGGCCTGAAATTTGAGGTTCACAAGGCATGGCTGATCAGTGGGGTGATCATTGGGAGCTGTATCAGCCACTGGCTGGGGCATCCCTGGTATTTGGAGTCTGTGGTGCGCTGGAGCAGTGGACTTTGGCCGCTTTGGCAGGTGGCTTTGCTTTGGAGCAGTAGCACCCTTTTTGCAGAGGTGCTTCCTGGCAATTTTTTGATTCTGCTTTGGATCTGTGGCCCCCGCAAGCTCAAGCGGATTCCTCTCTTTGTCTGGCTTCCCCTGGCCTGGTGGTTGGGAGAAGAGGCTGTCTTTTGGAGTTTTAATCTCTGTCAGCATCTTTTGCTTTATTCTCAATGGCAAATTCAGCCCGTTTTGCGGGCTGTGGGGTTTTTCGGCTGGGTTCCTGCGCTTTTACTTTGTCTTGGCCTTTCAGCGGCCTTGGGTGAAGCACTTTATCTGAAGCACTATAAATGGGGGATTTTGCCCCTGCTGGGGGGCTTGCTCTTGTTCTGTTTGCCCCCTTTGCCCCAACACAAAGACCGCTTGGCAGGCATGGGGGCCGTGCATTTGCAGAGCTATTTTGACTTGCCCAACAGTGCCCCGTCAGAGCTGGATATTCTGGTTTGGCCGGAAGTGGCCTTTTCGCGCAGGCCCCGTTTAAATGAGGGGTTGAACCAAAAGATTTTGCTGCCTCCCCCTCTGCCCTCGCAAAAGACCTGGCATGTGGTGGGGTATAAAACCTTGGGCCAGTTGGGGCCCCAGAATTCGGTTTTGGTAATGAATGCACAGGGTCAGGTTTGGGGAATGCGCTCTAAACAACTCCTTTTTCCTGGTTGGGAGCGGCCTGTACTGGGGGTTGGTGCGCCTCATGCCCAGTATTTTGTGCCCGGTAAAATGCAGCCCTTGCTGGCTGTGCCAGAAAAAAAACTGGTTCCCCTGCTTTGTTTAGAAGCTTTTGACCGGCGTTTGGCCCATGAGGGCGTCGCGGCCGGGGGAGAAGTTTTAACGGTTTCAGCGATTGACTACGGCATGACCCAAAGTGAATTGGGTTATCAGCAATTTGTGGGCATTGCCGTTTTGCTGGCCGTTGAAAATCGTCTGCCCCTGGTGCGCTCTTCGCTGGGGGGGCCTGCTGCTTTGATCGATGCCAATGGCGAGGTCTTGGCCATGAGCCATTTCGGTGAGAAGGGCATTCTTGTTTATTCGCCTGCGCGATAAGTCGAACCCTTTAAGGAAGATAACAACGCTTCAGGCCGAACTCATGGGCAGGTAAGGCCGCTTCTCTTCGACGATCTCAAAGAGGGGGGGCATCAGCAGGGCCCGGTCAAAGACCGTTGGGTTCTGAACCCGGGCCGAAGCCGCTACGACTCCCCCCAAGGACAAGCCTGCTACCAATTTGCTGCCGGGCCGCTCCCTGATCCTTTGGGTCATTTTGGCAGCCAATTGTTTAGAACCCACATAGTCTGAATCTCCTGGCAGGGTGCTGTAATCGTCGAAAACCTTGACTTTTCTTCGCTCTCAAAGCGTAAATACCTGACAGGGATTGAAAGATACACGCAGAAAATTTTCAATGGCAAAGGCTTAAATGATTAGTTTTAAAGCACTTTCTGGTTTTATTTCAATTCAGAACTTGTTTTCCTGCTTGGATTTTGCTCTGCCCCAACCGCAGCTTTGATTCAGGTTTGCAGAACTTGAAGGCTTGAGCTGAACCGTGTCAAAATGAGGGGGGAAGCCCAGGAGTAAAACCATTGAAAAAATATCTGATCGCATTTTTGGCCGGAGCCCTGCTGACGGGAACTGGAGTAGGTGTTGGGGCCTATCTGCAAACTTCTGCGCTCACAACAGAAAACAAATCTTTACAGGCCAAGCTAAAGAAACTCAATTGGCAACAGGACAATCTTCTCAAAAACCAGGCCAATTTGGTCGATGAGCTGAATGGCTACAAAGAAAACAAGGCCCAGGTGTATGACCAAACCATTGGGGCTTTAATGACCGCCAAAGAAAATGCAACCCTGGATGCGCTCTATGCTATCGGGGTCAAGGCCCTGCGGGAAAAAGATTATACCCTTGCCTATTTTGCCCTGGTTGAAGTACAGGCGGCTTTACCCCATTACAAAGAGCTTGATCGCTATTTTCCCGAGTCGAAACAGGCCTATGAAAAAAAACAACAGGCGCTTGCTGACGAAAAACTAAAAAATGCCTATGCGGCAGCCTATGACTATCAGGCCAAGGGCCAATTTGAGCAGGCCAAACTCAACTACCAGCGTGTGCTTGAAATGAATCCCCGTTATAAGGATGCCGCTGCGCGTCTGCAGGCAGTCACCCGCTACCTGACCGTTCGGCAGAAAAGCAAAGAATTTGAGCAGAAAAAACAATGGCTTGAGGCCAGTTATAAACTGGGCGTGAATGAACAGGGGCAGGGGCGTTTGCTTCAGGCCAAACAGGCCTTTGAAGCGATTTTAAAAGAGGCCCCCCATTACAGGGATGTGGCCAAACGTTTTCAGTTTGTCAATGCACGCTTGCCCAAAGCCCCCCCCTCTGTTCAGATCGCTACAGCACCGAAACCTGCTCTCAACTGCTATGAAAGAGGGTTGGCTTTTGGAAAATGCGCGACAGCAGGTGGAGAAAATGCCAATTGCAGTGAGTCGGACGTTGCGCGTCTTCAATTTGAGTGCAAAGGCAATCCTGAGTTTGCCAAGGGGCTGAAGGCCGCTGTTGGAGGGGGCAGGGGTGAAGGTGGCAGTGTTTCTGCCGCTACCCTGTTTAAAGGTTTGCCCTCTTTGTTAAAAAGCTTTTAATCTGGGGCCGCTGCTTTTTTCAGATGTGTGGCAGGCCTGTAAAGAGAGCCTCCCATTTGGAAACTATTTCCCCTGTCCAGCTGAACACAAGTGCTGAAGAGCTCTGCCTGAGTCTGTTCTGAACACGGTATAATAACTCAGTGCGTTTTTTAAGGGGGTAGGGCAATGTCTCAGCGTTGGGTGGGCCTTTTTTTCTGCGGGATATTATCTGCCTGCCAGTTTTCATCTTTTTCCACGGGCAGCCCACCGCTTACTTTAGCAAGCTATCGCAGCCCTCTTTCGCGTTCAGCGCAATTGGATGCTGCCGGAAAAAAGGGTTTGGCGGCGGTGCCCGGAGAGTATCTCGTGCGTTTGCGCCCAGGCCGCTCCCTGAATCTGCGCAATTTATCCTCGGCTGTGAAGACTGCGCGTTCTTTAGGTTCCCCCACTTTTCCCTATGCTTTGGTCAAGCTTCAAAGCGAGGAGCAGATTTCGCTTCAAGCTCAAATCACCGCTTTACAGGCTGATCCTGCGGTAGAAAGCCTGGAGCCCAACGGCTTATTTGCTCTGCCCACCGATCAATTTGCCCCCCTGCCTCAGACCCAAGCGATACGCTCAACTTTTCCCAATGACCCACTTTTTACACAACAGTATGCCCATGCCTTAACCCAAAGCCTGAAGGGTTGGGAAATACAAAAGGGCAAGACTGAGCTGGTGCTCGCTGTTTTGGACACGGGAGTAGATACCCACCACCCCGATCTCGCGGCAAAACTTTTGCCCGGTTATAATACTGTCGATCATCTTCCCGAAGTGCATGATAAACACGGACACGGCACCCATTGCGCAGGGGTAGCGGGTGCGCTGCTCAACAATGCAGAAGGTGGGGCGGGTTTTGCGCCTCAAGTGCGTCTGCTGCCTGTGCAGGTCTTTAGTACCGGCGGTTTTACCTCTTTTGCCGATGTGGCTGAAGGCATTGTTTGGGCCACGGATCAGGGGGCCCGCATTCTCAGCATGAGCTTGGGCAGCCGTACCCTGACCCAGGTTTTAGAAGATGCTGTGGTCTATGCCCAACAAAGGAATGTGCTTTTGGTGGCGGGTATGGGCAATGATGGGCACCAACGTGAGCGTCCGATCAAGTCCTATCCAGCGGCTTTGCCGGGGGTTCTGGCTGTGGGGGCCACCGATCAGGCCGATCAACTCGCTTTTTTCTCTCAGGTCGGGCCTTGGCATTCTGTGACGGCTCCGGGTATTCAGATTGTTTCGAGCTTGCCGACCTATGCCTCTGCGATTCCAGGCTTAAGCTATGGCCCCATGTCGGGAACGTCGATGGCGACGCCTGCTGTGGCAGGGCTGGCTGCGCTGGTGAGCAGTCAGTTTCCCCAATTGGACGCAGCGGGAATCAAGGCGCAAATCGAAGCGACAGCCGATGATTTAGGTTCACAGGGTTTTGATAATCTTTACGGGCATGGGCGAATCAACGTCTACCGGGCTTTGCAGGCACTTGCTCCAACCCATTGAAAAGGAAAAATACAATGTCAGAATTTAAGGCTCCCGTTTTGGTGACAGGAGGAAGCGGCTATTTGGCTTCCTGGATTATTGCTCAGCTTTTAGAAGCCGGTGCGACGGTGCATACCACCGTGCGCAACCCTGCGCAGACAGACAAATACCAACATTTACTTGATTTGGCAGGCCAACATCCGGGAACACTCAAGGTCTTTGCTGCTGACCTGCTCAGCCCAGGCTCTTTTGCCGAAGCCATGCAGGGCTGTGAAACGGTCATGCACACAGCTTCTCCCTTTGTGACCAGCGGGATTGGCGATCCGCAGAAAGAATTGGTCGAACCTGCGCTCTTGGGCACCCGCTCGGTTTTGGAAACTGTCAACCAGCAGGAGCAGGTGCAACGCGTGGTGCTGACTTCTTCTGTGGTTTCGATCTATGGCGATGCCACCGATCTGCGTCAAACAGCCTTTGGCCGCTTTACTGAAGAAGATTGGAACCAGACTTCGAGCTTAAAACACCAGCCCTATTCACTTTCCAAGACCCTGGCTGAAAAAGAAGCCTGGAAAATGCACAAGGCCCAAAACCGCTGGCAATTGAGCGTGATCAATCCCGGCTTTATTCTGGGGCCTTCGCTGACAAATCGCAAAGACTCAACCAGTATTGATTTTATGCTCAAAATGGCGAATGGCACCTACCTGACAGGCGTTCCCCATTTGGTCTTTGGGCTGGTAGACGTGCGGGACGTGGCCCGTGCCCATCTGCAGGCAGCACTTTTGGGCAGCAATGGCCGCCATATCCTGGTCAATGAGTCCTTGGATCTTTGGCAGATCGCGCAAATTCTGAAGCAAAAATTTGGCCGCAAATATCCTTTTCCCTTGATGCCCGCGCCCAAATGGTTGGTGAAACTGATTGGCCCCGCACAGGGCTTAACCCGTGAGTTTGTCAACAAGAATGTGGGTTTTCCTTTGCCCTTTGATAACCGTCGCAGCAAAAAAGATCTGCAGATCGTGTATCGCCCCACGGCTGAAACACTGGTGGATCAGCTTGAGCAATTGGTGCGTGATGGCTTGCTTTGAATGCCCAATCGCCTTCAGAGCAGAAGTGGATATGCTATAAATGAACGTAAACTGAGTTGGAAAGAAGAGAGACCATGCAAACGATTATGATTACGGGCGGAGCTGGCTATGTGGGGGCTGTGCTCGTGCCCAAACTTCTCGACAAAGGTTACCAGGTAACCGTTTTGGATATTTTTGTCTTTGGCAAAAATGTTTTTGGTGCCCATCAAAACCATCCCCACTTGAAATTGGTAGAGGGAGATTTGCGGGATCCGGCTGCGGTTCAAGCAGCTGTCAAAGGGGCCGATACCGTGATTCATCTGGCCTGTATTTCCAATGATCCCAGTTTTGAGCTGGATCCTGCCCTGGGACAATCGATCAATTTCGATGCCTTTACGCCCTTGGTAGATGCTGCTTTGGCTGCGGGCACCCAGCGCTTTATCTATGCTTCTTCTTCAAGTGTTTACGGGATTAAAGAGGAACCCAATGTCACCGAAGACCTGCCCTTGGAACCGCTGACAGATTATTCAAAATTCAAGGCCATGTGTGAAGAAGTGCTGCTGGCCCGTTGTGAAGGACAGGCGATGACCCCTCTGATTATTCGCCCGGCCACGGTCTGTGGCTATTCGCCCCGTCAACGTCTCGATCTGACGGTGAATATTCTGACCCATCACGCCGTGAAAAATGGCAAGATCAAGGTCTTTGGCGGCAATCAAAAGCGCCCGAATATTCATATCGAAGACATGACCGATCTCTATGTGCAAGCCCTGGAATGGCCTGCGGATCGCATTCGCAACAAGATTTACAATGTGGGCTATGAAAACCATACCGTGATGCAGATTGCTGAAATGGTCAAAGCAGAGGTGGGGCCCCATGTTGAAATTATTGTAGAACCGACCAATGACCATCGCTCTTACCATATTTCTTCAGAGAAAATTGCCAAAGAGCAAGGATTTGCGCCAACGCATACGATTCAAGACGCTGTGCGTGATTTGGTCAAAGCCTTTCAGGCTGACCTCTTGCCTGATTCGATGGAGGCCGATCATTATTATAATATTCGCGTCATGAAACAGTTTCAGGAACTGGCCCTGTCTAAATAAGATGGAGCGTTTTGCCCGGCAGATTGAAAACCTGCTCAAAGCAGCTGATTTGCCCTGGCAAAATTATGAAACTTTGGCCCTGCCGGGTGGTTGGAACAACCGTGTGTTCCGGCTGGAAACCCAGGCCGGGCCTTATTTGTTGAAACAGTATTTTCCGGCTGCTGAGGGCGGCTTTCCCAAACTGGCGCAAGAATTTGCTTTCAGCGCGTATCTTGAGCAGCAATACCCCGGTCACAGCCCCAAGCCCTATGCCCAGGATCGGGAGGTGGGGCTGGCGATTTTTGAATGGATTGAGGGCCATGCCTATCAAGCGGGGCAGGTGACGCTGGCCGATGCCCAGGCGGCCCTTGATTTTATTCTCGGCATTCAGTCTGCTTCACCTGAAGCCTTAAGCTTGCCCTCGGCTGCTGAACGCTGTTTTTGTTTAAGCGACCATCTTCTGCATTTGCAGAAACGCTTAGAGCGTTTGCACACGATTGTGGCTTCTGAATCTGCAGAGCATGAGCTGGCCCGGCACTGGTTTCAAACGGCTCTTTTCCCCCAGGCCCAAGCCGTGATAGCTTCGCTTGAAACTGAGTTGCGAATCCATCCTCACTTCAACCGTGCACTTTTGCCCGAAGAAGCTTGTCTTTCGCCTTCAGATTTTGGTTTTCACAATGCCCTGCGCACACCCAGAGGGCCTGTCTTTTTAGATTTTGAATACGCAGGTTGGGATGACCCAGCCCAGTTGCTCTGTGATTTTTATGCCCAGTTTGAAGTGCCCGCCCCGGCTGAAACCCGGCAAACTTTTGCCACGGCGCTGGCCGCGCGCAGCAACTGTCCAGACTGGCACCGGCAGCGTTTTGCGCTGATTGAACCCGTACATCTGCTCAAATGGGCCTGCATTGCCTTGAATCATTTTTGCCCCCACAAAGGCGATCACCGGGCTTTCTCTCAAAAGGTGACCGCTGAGCAGCGCCAGTTCCAGCTTTTGAAAGCTGAGCGGGTTTTGCAAAAATTAAAGGGGCCCGTTTAAAGCGAGCAAACGGGCCCTGGCTGTTTAGCGTTGGTAAAAGGCTTTGACCTGTTCGACCGTATATGCCAGTTCGTCTTGGCTGAGGTGCTGGTGGGCTGGCAGGGTAATCACAGCATTGGAATGTGCTTCAGCGACAGGGAAATCACCCTGTTTATAGCCCAAATGCCTGGCTGCTTCCTGCAGGTGTACAGGAATGGGGTAGTGAATTTTGGCCTCTACTCCGCGCTCATTCAAAAAGCGCAGCAGTTCATCCCGTTTCTGGGCGCGCACAATATACAGGTGAAAGACGTGGCGCACTTCGGGGCGGCGTTTGGGAATTTCAATGAAATCACTCAATTCTGCCAGGGCCTGATCATAGAAGGTGGCATTGGCCACACGTTTTTCGGTAATCCAATCCACTTCCTGAATCAGGCGGTTGCCAATCACGGCCTGCAGGGTGTCGAGGCGGGAATTGTGGCCAAACATGGCAATCTCATCGCGGTTGACCATGCCATGGTTGCGAAACAGACGCATTTTACGATCCATTTCTGCATCATGGGTCACCACCAGGCCGCCATCGCCCCAGACATTGAGATTTTTTAAAGGATGTACGCTGAAGGCGGCGGCAGCCCCCCAATGGCCAGCGGGTTTTCCGTTCAGGGTGGCGGCAATCGATTGGCAGGAGTCTTCGACCACGTGCAAATGGTGGCGTTTGGCGATTTCCATAATTGTGGGCATGTCTGCCATATTGCCGGTGTAATGTACAGGCAAGAGGGCCTTGGTGCGGGGGGTAATCGCCGCTTCGATTTTGCTGGCATCAATCACGTAACCATCTTCAGAGTCTACAAAGACGGGGGTGGCACCGGTCATGGCAATGGCGCCGACAGTCGCGTGAAAGGTCATGGTGGTGGTAATCACTTCGTCTCCTGGCCCAATGCCCAAAAGCTGCATGGGCAGAATCAGGGCGTCGGTTCCACTGCCCACGCCAATCGCGTGTGGGGCCTGACAGAGTTTGGCAAAGCTGTTTTCAAATTCGCTCAGGGGTTTTCCCAAGGTAAAATCCCCGGTTTTGACGAATGCTTTGAGATCAGAGAAATAGGCGTCGAGGTCTGAAAACTGACGGTCAAGATAGGAAAAGGGGACTTTCATTGGCTTTATACTCTCTCTTTTTCGTAAAAGGCTTGGATTTGTTCTGCGATATAGATTTGATCTTCAGAATCGAGTTCGGGGTAGATCGGCAGACTCAAAATCTGCTGGGCCTGTTTTTCGGCAACGGGAAAATCGCCGCTTTGATGGCCCAGGTCTTTTGCTGCCTTGTGCAGATGAATCGGAATCGGATAGTGAATTGAGGTGCCAATTCCCTTTTCCTGTAAGAAATGCTTGAGCTGATCCCGCTTTTGGGCCTGAATTACAAAGGTGTGATAAACCTGGTAAATATCTGGGCTGTCGCTGGGCAGTTGAATTTCAGGCAGATCGGCCAGCAATTGGCGGTAGAGTTGGGCATTGGTACGTCGTTGTTCTGTCCAGGTCTGCAGATACCGGAGCTTGACCTCCAGCATGGCGGCCTGCAGGCTGTCGAGACGGGAGTTGCCACTCCATTCCACACAGTCATCACGGGTGCGCAGGCCCAGATTGCGTGAAATACGCAGGGCCGCATTGAGTTCAGGGTCAGAGGTGCTGATCGCTCCCCCATCGCCACAGGCATTCAGGGTTTTCAGCGGGTGCAGGCTAAAACAGCCCATGCGTCCGAAAGACCCCACTTTTTGCCCCTGGTATTCAGCCAGAATGGCTTGGGCACTGTCTTCGATGATCTCTAACTGGTGAGCCTTGGCGATGGCCAGCAGGGCATCCATTTTGGCTGGGCGGCCAGTTAAATGTACGGGCATGATGGCACGGGTGCGGGGACTGAGAGCGCGCTCCACGCAAGCGGGATCGAGATTATAATCTTCTCCCACATCGGCAAAGATGGGGGTGGCTCCGGCCAGAATCACGGCGGTGGCCGAGGCAATAAAGGAATTGGGAGGCACAATCACCTCATCACCGGCTCCAATCTTGAGCGCTTTCAGGGCCAGAATCAGGGCGTCAGTGCCTGAATTCAGGCCGATTGCGAATTCTGTCTGGCAGAGGGGGGCAAAGGCTTTTTCAAAGCGTTCAACGGCGGGCCCCAAAATAAACTGAGCTTCATCCAGGCAGTGGGATACGGCTTCAAGCAGCGCATTTTTCAGGGGGGCATGCTGACGCGCCAGATCAACATAGGGAATAGAGCGTGGCATGGTCAACCTCTCCAATTCAAAATTGCTCTCATTATCCCGCTTGTCAGGCTGTTTTGCAATCGATTCAGTTGCCGATGCCCTCTGAATCGGGGACAATACGAAAGAGGCTTTTATCACGCTGAGTAAGGATATGCACATGTTAAATCCCCTTGAGATTTCAGATGCAGAACAGCTTGCGCGCAGGATTCGCGCGCAAATTATCGCCCTTTCCTGTCGGGCCAAAACTCCCCATCTCGCATCTGCGCTTTCCTGTGTAGATCTGCTTACCACGGCCTATTGGAACGTGATTGACCCCGATCCCATTCGCGAGATGCGTCCTGACAGAGACCGTTTTATTTTCAGCAAAGGCCACGCCGCTCCCGCTTTGTATGTAAGCTTGGCCTTTCGTGGGATTATTCCTGAAGCGTTGCTGGAGCACTATTGTGAGCCTGGCAGCCCTCTTTCAGAGCAGCCGACGCCCCATGCCGTGGCGGGTTTAGAAGCTGCTACGGGTTCTTTGGGCCATGGCTTGCCCATGGGGGTAGGCATGGCCCTGGGGGCTAAAATCCAGGGCTTGCCGACCCATGTCTTTGTCTTGATGAGTGATGGTGAGTGCAATGAGGGCTCAGTCTGGGAAGCCGCGATGTTGGCTCCTGCCCAGAATTTAAGCAATCTGATGGTCATGGTGGATTTTAATAAATGGCAGGCCACGGGCCGCAGCCGCGAAGTTTTGGCGCTGGATCCGCTCAAGGCCAAATTTGAAGCCTTTGGCTGGCAGGCCTTTGAAGTGGATGGTCACGATATTGGGACCCTGACCCAGCTCATGCGTGATTTTCGATCAGGTAAATTTGACCGGCCTGTGGCGCTGATTGCGCATACGGTCAAGGGCAAAGGGGTTTCCTTTATGGAAGATGATAATAATTGGCACTACCGCATACCCAAACCTGAAGAGTTGGAACGTGCGCTGCAAGAACTGGGGGTTTCGCTGTGAGAAACGCATTTGCCGATGAATTGACACAATTGGCCCAGCAGAATGAGCAGGTGGTTTTGCTTTCGGGTGATATTGGCAACCGCTTGTTTGATAAATACAAAGCAGCCTGCCCCACCCGTTTTTATAACTGTGGTGTGGCAGAAGCCAATATGACAGGCATGGCTGCAGGGCTTGCGACCATGGGTCTGCGCCCAATTACCTATACGATTACCCCCTTTGTGACCACCCGCTGCCTGGAGCAGATTCGCGTGGATGTCTGCTATCACCGCTTGCCTGTGATTGTGGCGGGGGTCGGTTCGGGTCTGGCCTATGCCAGTTTGGGCGCCACGCACCATGCCTGTGAAGATATCGCCATGTTGCGTGTTTTGCCCTATATGCAGGTAATTTGCCCCGCCGATGCGGTGGAGTTGCGTCTGGCTTTACGCGCTGCTTTGGCCCAAACCGATCCTGTTTATCTGCGCTTGGGTAAAAAAGGCGAGCCGATTTTGCACGCCTATGAGCCTGAATTCGTGATCGGCAAGGCCTTGCCTTTGAAGGCAGGAGAAGACCTCTGCATTCTCGTCACAGGTGCGATTGCTTCATCGGCTTTAGAAATTGCCGAGCATTTGGAGGCACAGGGAATTTCTACCCAGGTAGACAGTTTTCATACCCTCAAACCGCTTGACCATGAACGCTTGGCTGAGGTTTTTCAACGCTACCGTCTGGTGGTGACACTTGAAGAGCACAGCCTGATCGGCGGCTTGGGCTCGGCTGTGGCTGAATGGCTTGTGGATCAGCCTGAACGTCCGGCAGCCAGGCTTTTGCGTTTGGGCACCCCCGATGAATTTTTGCACGAAGCAGGCGAGCAGGAGCACTATCACCAACGCTGGGGCTTGACCTCTGAAGCTCTGTTTGAACGCGTTCACAAGGCTTGGCAAGAGGCCAGATGAAAATAGGGGTAGATTTTGACAATACGATCGTCTGCTACGATGCCCTTTTTCATACCCTGGCCTGTGAAGAACAAAAACTGATTCCCCTGGAGACGCCTGTCAGCAAGGGAGCTGTGCGCGATGCTCTGCGGGCGGTGGGCCATGAAGAAAGCTGGATTGCCATGCAGGGCGAGGTCTATGGCGCTCGAATCACTGAGGCCACGCCTTTTGAGGGCGTCAAAGATTTTTTTCGAGCCGCTCAGGCCTTGGGAATCAAGCTCTCGATTGTCAGTCATAAAACCCTTCACCCCTTTCGTGGCCCCCAATATGACCTGCATGAGGCTGCCCGCAGTTGGTTGCGCTTTCATGGCTTTTGGGCGCTAGAAGCGTCTTTGCTGCCAGAAACTTCTGTTTTTCTGGAGCTGACCAAAGAGGCCAAGTTTGCGCGCATTGCCGCCCTTAACTGTGACTATTTTATTGATGACCTGCCTGAGTTTTTGCAAGACCCAGGTTTTCCGGCTACCACAGTTCCGATTTTATTTGACCCTGCCAATCTTTATGGTGATTCAAGCCTTCAGCGCTTGTGCTCCTGGCGTGATTTGCAGGCCTGGTTAAACACCCTTGATTCTGATTCCAATGAAGGAGTTCCCCATGGCTTATCTTGATTTTCTTTCTACCTTGCACAAACGTACCCAACGGGATTATATTGGCCGGGTCAATGAGTTTCCCAAAGCCGAAGCCACCCGTGTGGCCCGTCGTTTTGATTTTGACTATTGGGATGGGGATCGCAAATATGGCTATGGCGGCTATCGCTATGATGGGCGCTGGAAAGCTGTCGCTGAAGCGATTGCTGAACATTATCAGCTCAAAGCGGGTCAGCGTGTGTTGGATATTGGCTGTGGCAAGGCCTTTTTGCTCTATGAATTGACCCAGGTGGTGCCGGGGCTGGAAGTGGTTGGGATTGATATCTCAGATTATGCGCTTGAAAACGCCAAAGAAGAGGTGCGCCCTTTCCTGCAGAAGGCCAGTGCCACCGAATTGCCCTTTGCCGATCAATCCTTTGATTTTGTCTTTTCGCTCAATACCCTGCACAATCTCTATTGTTTTGAACTGGACAAGGCCCTGCGGGAAATGCAGCGGGTGAGCAAGGGCCCCAAATATCTGGTCGTGGAATCCTATCGCAATGAAGCCGAAAAGGTGAATCTGCTCTATTGGCAATTGACCTGTGAATCCTTTTTTACGCCTGAAGAATGGGATTGGTGGTTTGAAAAAACCGGCTACCAGGGGGATCATTCCTTTATCTATTTTGAGTAGGAGGGCCACATGAGCCTGTCTGTAAAACTGACCCAAGCGGCTATTCTGGCTGAAAGCCGCAAGCCTTTGATTGTCGATGAGATTCATTTGCCAGAAACACTAGAAGCCGGCCAGGTCCTGGTTGAACTCTTTTACAGCGGTATTTGTGGTTCGCAAATCGGTGAAATTGATGCCGTAAAAGGTGAAGACAAATACCTTCCCCATTTGCTGGGGCATGAAGGTGTGGGCAAGGTGCTTGAAATTGGGCCGGGGGTGCGCCATGTCAAACCAGGCGAAACCGTGGTTCTGCATTGGCGCAAGGGTTTGGGAATTGAAGCCCAGCCAGCTGTTTATCAATGGCGCGGCAAACCCTTAAACGCTGGCTGGGTAACGACCTTTAACCGCCATGCGATTGTTGCCGAGAACCGCTGTACCCCAATACCCGCTGATTTTGATTTGGAATTGGCTCCGCTTTTTGGCTGTGCCGTTACCACCGCTTTGGGAGTTTTGCAAAACAATGCCCAACTCAAGATTGGCGAGTCGGTGGTGATTTTGGGGGCCGGGGGTGTAGGGCTGAATATGATCCAGGGTGCAGAGATGATGACGGCCTATCCGATTGTGGCGGTTGACCTGTATGACCATCGCTTGGAACTGGCCCGCCAACTGGGGGCCACGCACACGATCAACAGCCGTGAACTTAGCCCCGATGCTTTGGCTGAGCAGTTACGGGCCATTGTGGGCCCTGCTGGCGCAGATGTCGTGATTGACAATACGGGGATGCCTGGCTTGATTGAAATGGCCTATAACCTGAGCAAAAATCAAGGGCGTACCATTTTGGTCGGTGTACCCAAGGCCGGAAACAATATCTCTGTTTTTTCACTCAAACTCCATTTTGGCAAGGTTTTGACGGGGTCTCATGGCGGGGATGCGGAGCCTCATCTTGAGATTCCCCGTTATCTTGAGCTGTGTAAGCAAGGCAAGCTGAAACTCAAAGCGTTGATCAGCCAGCACTATTCACTTGAGCAGATCAATGAGGCGATCGCCGATATGCGTGAAGGGCGTTCAGCAGGTCGCTGTTTGATTTATATGGGGGACACCCCCTGAACTGGAGTTTTAGAAGGTGGAAAGCATGCCAAAACAGGCACTGGTACTTGAGCTGAATACTTCTCCACAGTTGGGTTTGGCAGCCTTTCAGTTTGCGGCAGCCCAGGGGTTTGAAAAACTGGCTGTTTATGCCTTGAATGCCGGTCCCTCAGCTTGTAAACGCCTTCAGATTGAGCTGGAGCGCTTGCGCTATCTTTCGGAGTTTACAGGAGAATTTGAACTTTGCCCTCTGCCAGACACGCTGGCTCAGGCTTTTTCACCTGATATGACGATCCTGCTTTTGCCCCAGTCTTTGAGTGTCGATGCTCAAAACAGCGAATTGCTGGATCTGTATTTTTCTGAACCCATGAGTCAGTTGATGGTGGGTTTGGAGGCGGCAGGGGTTGCTTTGGCCGAAGCTGAATTGGAAGCTCTCTGCCGCTTGAGTGAAACTCAAAAAGTACCTGATGCAGGTTTTTTTCTGGCTGAACACCGGCGTCTGCTTCAGACTTGGTCAGCGCTGAGCTTAGCAGAGGCGGAAGCAGAAGTTTCACAGGGGTTTGGAACGAAGCTCTGTGACATCAACGCGCTTGCACTTTGGCAGGATGGACTTTTGGCCGAGTCCCGTGAGTTGTTAGACGCTTTGATTTTGCGAGCTGCTCATGACCCCCAGGATTGGGTCGCTCAGATTGCTCTGCTGCTTTATCGGCGCAGAATGCAGAATCTACCGCTTGAAAAGGCCCCAGACTGGGTGCAGGCACTTTATGCTGAGCTTGTGCCAGGTAACCGGCTTTTGACCTTATTGCCGCCCTTGCAGGATTTTCGGGTGACAGTGGTTTTGCCAACCTATAGCCGTTTGGAATTATTAAAAAAAGCGGTGGCGACTGTGCAGGCCCAAACCTCTGCTGATTGGCTGCTTTTGATTGGCAATGACGCATCAAAAGACGAAACGCCCACTTATCTCGACCAATTGGCGCAAACGGATTCCCGTATTCAGGTGATTCACAATGCACAGAACCAAGGTTTTGCGGGCACCATGCAGATTTTATTGGCCCATGCGCAGACCGAGCTGGTGGTCAACTATGCCGATGACCAATTTATGCAGCCCGATTTGGTGGCCACAACCCAAGCTTTTTTTAAGGCCCATCCTTGGATTTGTGCCGCAGGCGGCGGCTTGCAGATTTCACGGCCCGATGGTACGGGTGCCCTTCAGCATGGGCCCTATTATGGGCAGGCCCAAATTGCCGAAGCGCAAAGAGAACTGCAACGCCATGGCATGATTTGCCCACTGGGGCCGACCTGGGTCTATCGCAAGCAATGCCTGGCTGAAATTGCCGCTGAAGATACCTGGTTTTGCCCAGAGGGCAAAGGCTATGCGCTTTGGGATTATCTGATCAGCGCCCGCTTAATGGCCCGTTATGAAATGGGCTATTTGCCCGAAGTGGTCATGAAGATGTTCTATGCCGAAGATACCATGTCAGCCCAGCGTGACAATACCTATGACCTTTTCCACTTATTGCAGGGGCTTTTGCGTGACTATTCAGAACTGTTTGAGCATCCTTTTCCGCTGCCGCTGGCAGAATATTATGTTCATTTTCGTCAATTGGAAATGCTGGAACAGTTTAAGCAGAAAATTCTCTCGGCCGATTCGCATGAGGCGCTCAATCGGCAAGCCGAACGCCAGCTTAAAACCTGGCATCTTTGGCATGATGTGAAGGCTGCGATCGAGACCTTCTGTGCGCAAGATTCCGAAGTCTTGATCAATATGCAGATGCCCTATCGCTGAGCTGTCTGAGGGGATTTGGCAATTGGGGCCTGGCGAGATCGGATATACTGCTTAGAGTTTACAGAGGGGATTTTTCAATATGGCGAGCATACTGGTCACTGGGGCGACAGGATTTATTGGCCGCCATCTGGTACCGGCCTTGATTGCGGCGGGTCATCAGGTGATTGCTTCAGGTACGAAGTCAAAACAGGATTTGTCATTCGATTGGCTGGAAGCCGTTGAATATCTGCCCTGCGATCTCAACCAGGTTCCCGAAAACCCCTATGCTTATTTTGGTCGCCCCGATCATCTCATTCATCTGGCTTGGGAAGGTCTTCCCCAGTACCAGGAGCCTTTTCATTTTGAGCGGAATCTTTACGCCTCCTATTTCCTGATTAAAGCAATGGTACAAGGCGGTTTGAAGGATGTCACAGTCTTGGGAACCTGTTTTGAGTATGGTCTGAGCAATGGTGCGTTGTCTGAAGAGATGCCAACAGCCCCCACCAACGCCTATGGACAGGCCAAAGACAGCCTTCAGAAATTTTTAAGTTTTCTGGCTAAAAAATACCCCTTTCAATTGAAATGGGTGCGGTTATTCTATTTATATGGCGAAGGTCAAAGTAAAAATTCTATTCTCTCTCAGTTAAAGCTTGCGATTGAACAGAAACAACCAGCTTTTAATATGTCTGGGGGAGAGCAATTGCGAGATTATCTGCCCGTTGAAACGGTTGCCGACTATTTGGTTAAAATTGCAATACATCCTGAATTCAGTGGCATTGTCAATTGTTGCAGTGGAAAGCCGCTCTCGGTGAGAAAATTGGTAGAAAATTATTTAGCCCAAAACCAATTAAGTATTCCACTTAATTTGGGCTATTACCCCTATTCTGAAAACGAGGCCATGGCTTTTTGGGGCTGTACCGAGAAATTAAATCAAATTCTTTCTGGGCCGTGAAAGGTTTTTTCTGGAAATGTTGTGGATAGGCAAGGGCTTTCATCAGCTGAAAAGGACAAGGAAGTGAGAGCAAGTATGGCAGATTCGTCCTGTCTTCTGGTTTTGGATTTTAGCAAAGAAGAAAATCTTCACAGTCTTTGGCAGGGGCTTGAATTTTTGAGCCCACACGAAAATAATTTGCTGGTTTTGGTGCCTCGAACAGAGGGCTTTGATTACCGGGATGAATTTCTCTTTCGTGCTTATTTTTATAAGGTTTTGGCTGAGTGTGGTCTGTATCAAAGCCCCAATCAGAGTTATCCTCTCAATCTTTTTCTGCTGGAAAAAGAAGAATCCTTGCTTGTTTTGAAAAAAATCGAAAAATTTCAACGTTTGATTTTGTGTGGGGAAACGGATCTCTCAGGTTTCGGTGCTTCTGCTGAAAATCTGATGAAAGAGAAGCAGATCTTGCGGATTCCGATTCAAAAATCTGAAACAGACTCAGTTCAAAGCTTGTCTTTTCAAGCTCTTCTGTATCCCTCCCTGTTTTCTGAATTTCAATCAAGGGTCAAAGCGCTTTTGCAGTTAAGCCTTGAAAGTTGGCTTGAGAACTGGGAACACTGGTTGCCGCAATTGAATTTCTGGTTGGATCTGAAAATATGGCGTTATGGCGCAGATCGAGATGACAGGCCAGCATTGGAAAATCTGATTCGCAAGGCCTTGGCTGAGCCAGAAGACGCACGCTGGGCTGTTTTATTGAGTTTGTACAATCGTTTCTGCGAACTTTCTGCACAGACACTTGAGGCTTACCCTGAAGCGCTGAAAGAATTTTATCACTTGGCTCAAAAGTCAAATGCGAAGCATTTGCGTATTTTAGAGCCTGTGCAGAACCAGAAAATAGGTGTCTTGATCATTACCTATAATCGCGTAAATTTATTAAAAAAGGCTGTGGAGAGCGTACTGGCACAAACCTATCAGAACTGGGAACTTTATTTAGCCAATCATGGCTCAACAGATGAAACAGAAGCCTATTGTCTTGAGATTGTCAAGCGTGATTCGCGTGTGAAGTACATAAAAAAAGAAGTCAATAATATTTTTACTGGCTACCCAGCCCTTAAGGATGAGTTCTGTGATTCGGTAGATGCAGAATGGGTGACGATTATTGGCGATGATGATTGGATTAACCCTGAAAGTTTGGAAAAAGCTGCGCAGCTTTTTCAAAAATATCCCTGGATCAGTTTGGCCAGTGGTGGCTATTGCACTGTGGATCATGAGGATAAAATTCTGGCCCAGAACGGCCCGCATTATTCTCAAGATACCGTTGTCGATGCCCGTTTGGAATTGCAGCGCAATACGGTGAATTGCCCGATTGCCGTGGGCTTTGTGGTGCGCAAATCTTGTCTGCGCGAATTGGTTAAATTCGAACAGCCTTTTTCTGCTTCAGCCTTGGGGAAATACGCCCTGTGGGAATATCTTACCTATGTCATGCTGGTGGCTTCGACTGAAGTCGCACTTTCGCGCTATTCTGCGGGCATGCATTTTATTAATGTCACTTCCAGTCAGATCAACTATGATTTTGTCGTGAACTATTATTTGGGGCTGATTGATAAACTGGTAGAGGAATACAATGCCTTGTTTGGTCAGGATTCTTTTCCTAAAAAGCTGGTAGATGCTTATTTCCACTCCCGGATTCTTTACAGTTTTTATCCCCAGTTTTGGAGTTTTATGAATTCCACTCAACCTTTGCCGATTGCTGAAATTGTCGAAAAAAACAAGGGGTATTGGGCAAAAAGTATTGCCGCGCGTAAAAAAGTAACCCAATATACCCAGCCGCACAGCCTGCCTTTATTAGATGAGAAAAGTGCCATGGGCAAGCAGGAGGGGTATCTCTATTAAGCACAGTCAATATGCCAAGGTCTTGATCCTGGTCGGTCAAAATTTATGTTTCACCAGCCAGTGTTTTTTTCCTGTTTTGCAGACCCATCCAGATCTTGAAATTACGTTGTTTTTTCCGGGGGGCGCGCCTGCAGAAGAGGGGGCTGAGATGAAGACTCTGCTCAGCACCTATCGCTTGGCCAAGGGACGGCTTGGGGCTTATTCTGAACCTGATTTAAATTTTGAATTTCAGGTTTTAGCAGGTGAAGAGGCCGCTGAAGGGTTACAGGCTCAAGATTTTGAATACTTTCTGGCGATTCCAGAACAGATCAGCACTGATCCGCAGGGCCCTGAATTTGAAATACATCTTGATGATGCCGTGATCGAAGCTTTAGAAAGTCTGCAGGCTAAAAATTTTGAATTCAATGAAGACTTTTTGGAGGCAATGCTTCTTTCTGGAGCGTCGTTGACTGCCTTTTCTCTGAAAACCGATTTGGCCCTGTTAGAAACCTGGTTAGATCTTTGCCTGCAGGAACAGCCTTTGCCTGATTTGACAGAAGCTGGAGCTTTGTCCTATCTGCGCAGTTTACAGGCGGTGCGCCCTTTGATTCCAGAGGCTTTTCAACTGGAGTCTTCCAAACTTCAGCGTTTGCTTCAGGCTGCGACGGCAGAACCTGGGCGAGAAGCCTGTCAAAGCCTCTTGCGTGTTTATGGCTGCCATGTGCTCTTGGGAAATGAAGTGTTTTCTTCTGAGGATAGAGACCTTGAAACACGGCTTTTTTATTGCCTGCCTCCCGCGAATCAGCGGGTGAAGCTTTGGCTTGTCGATGCGGATCTGAATCTCGACCTACAGGCTTCGCTCTCCGCTTTGCTGCAGCAGAGCTATACCGATTGGCAATTGCATCTTGTTTCTGAACGGATAGAGCCTTTGCGCGCGCTTTTTCCAGATGAAAAGAGACTGATTTGGCACTCTTCACATGGGCTTGAGCCTTTGCCTGATGTGGCAGATGCCAGTTTTTGTGGGGTCTTGGCCGCTGGTGAAATTTGGCCTACAGATTATTTAGCTTCGGCCATCAGCCGTTTTACTGAAAAACCCTGGCTTGCTGCCGTTTGCAGTGGCTATGAAGGCAAGGGCTTACCCGCTGGTGTGGGGTTGCAATTTAACCCCTCCAATGCCGGCTTATTCGATTTAGAAACCGATCTGCCCAAGCTTTTTCTGAATTTTAGCTGTCCCTTTGGCACGATTTTCCGTACTGAAATGCTCAAACCCATGCATCTGAATCTTTTCAGGCCCGCTTGGGCTTTTCGTTTTGATCTGTGGAAAAATTTGCTGAGGGGATTTGAAATTGCGAAGTTGTCCCAGCCTTTGGTGAGGCTTGATCAGCGCTTGCTCAATCAATTTGCCTTGGAATTGATTCCCTTTCTCTTGGTTGCTTTGAAGCAGTATTTAAGGCTTTATGCGCTTTCAGGCCCTCAGCAGAGCCGCTTGCTTGAAGGCTTGAATATGCTGGCCCAGACCGTGATGTTTGATATCGGTCAGTTTTTTGATCATGCGCTGGAAGAAGATTCTCTTGAACCCTATTTGGAAGAACGGCTTAAAATTTGGATTGCTTTTCAGGATTTAAAGTTTTTGCTTGTGCCGCCTCAAGCCTCAGAAGCGAGTGGCCAGGTTTGATCCCGCTCTGAAAGCATGACCGGGGGCAAGGGCCATTGAATTCCAAACGCAGGATCATTCCAACGAACACCTGCAGCTGATTCGGGATGGTAAAATGCGCTCATTTGATAACTGAGCAGGCAGTGTTCAGAAAGGGTTTGAAAACCATGGGCAAAACCAGCGGGAATATACAAACCCAGGTGATTCTCTGCGTTCAACTCAAAGGCCTGCCATTGTCCTTGGGTTGCTGAATCGGCTCTTAAATCCAGCAGAACATCGTAGATACTGCCTTGCAAGCAATACAAGAGTTTGATTTCTTGATGGGGTTCTTTTTGGTAGTGCATGCCCCGCAGCGTGCCTTTGTGCTGGTTAAACGAGAGATTGGACTGAACCCAATCCGTATTCAGCCTTTGTTCAGAAAATTCTTTCTGACACCAAGTTCGGCCAAAAAAACCGCGTGAATCTTGAAGCAAACTGGGTTCGATCAAAAATACACCAGACAAGGAGGTGGTGATAAATTTCATGGATAAATTTCAAGCTTTGGAATGGGGACTACGAATTTTCCCTGCCATTCTCGGATAAAGGCCATCTGGGCCATGATTTCTTCTTTCAGATTCCAGGGCAAAATCACCAGATAATCAGGGCGTGTGGCCCTAATTTGCTCGGGGGAACAGATGGGCAGATGGGTGCCTGGCAGATAATGCCCCTGCTTATTGGGATTGCGATCCACCGTATAGGCAATCAATTCCGGCCCGATACCACAGTAGTTCAAGAGGGTATTGCCCTTGGCGGGCGCGCCATAGCCCACCACCGATTGGCCTGACTGACGGGCCTGAATCAGAAAGTTGAGCAATTGGCATTTGACCTGAACCACCTGTTCGGCAAAACC
Source organism: bacterium (Candidatus Blackallbacteria) CG13_big_fil_rev_8_21_14_2_50_49_14 (assembly GCA_002783405.1). Lineage (NCBI taxonomy): Bacteria > Candidatus Blackallbacteria > bacterium (Candidatus Blackallbacteria) CG13_big_fil_rev_8_21_14_2_50_49_14. The sequence continues at coordinate 41,794 of PFGG01000080.1, forward strand.
AGTATAGGTGGCGAGTTGATCGAGCCCATAGGCCTTCTCAAGACTTAAAACCCTGTCGATCTGCTCACTGTAGGGGCGTTCTGAAGCCTGGGCATGCTGAACGTAAATGCGCAAGGAACCCCCATGGGTAGGCAAGGTTTCAACCTCAAAAATAGAGAGTTGATGGGCTGCAAAGATTTTTTGAACGGTGAGAAGTGAGAAATAAGAGAAATGCTCATGGTAAATCGTATCGAACTGATTCAATTGCATCAATTGCAGCAAATGGGGGAACTCAAGAGTGATCACCCCTGCTGGTTTCAGAATCAGTTTTAAGCCTGCGATAAAATCATTCAGATCAGGCACATGGGCCAAGACATTATTGCCCACAATTAAATCGGCTGGAGAATCCTGTTGCAGTTCTTGGGCGGTTTGGGTTCCAAAAAAACGATTCAAGGTGGGAATGCCTTTTTCACGGGCCACGGCTGCGATATTTTGCGCGGGTTCAATGCCCAGGATGGGGATCTGACGTGCTTTAAAATATTGCAGCAGATAGCCATCGTTGCTGGCGATTTCAATCACCAGACTCGTTTCATTCAACTTCAGTTTTTCACAGATCATCTCAGTATAGCGTTGGGCGTGATTGAGCCAGGTTTCTGAATAGGAAGAAAAATAGGCGTAATGGCTGAAAATATTTTCAGGGCTTTCAAACTGCGCCAGCTGCACCAAAAAACATTGGGGGCAAACATAGGCATGAAGGGGAAAGAAGGCTTCCATGCGTTGAAGGTCTTGGGGAGCTAGATAGGCATTGGAAAGTGGCGACATGCCCAGATCCACGAAGCTTGTGGTCAAGGGGGTCTTGCAAAAGCGGCAATCAAGGCTCATGAGTTTGCGCTTACCCTTTTTTGATATTTTTGAATTTGATTTTCTGTCAATTCTCGCATATTCCCACCTGCTTGATGGGCCTGATGCCATTCCATGATCCAGGCCAGGGTTTCTTCGATTTCTAATTGGGGAGTCCAGCCCAATTGCGTACGGGCTTTGCTGCTGTCTAATTGTAAAAAGGCGGCTTCATGGGGTTGGGGGCCTTTTGCCAGAATCACTTCGGCCTCAGGTTGGTATTTTTGCAGTTCTTGCACAATCCAACCTACGGTTTGGGTCTTTTCGGGGGCGGGCCCAAAATTCCAGGCCCCATTAAACAGGGGGCCTTGCTGCCAGAGTTTTTCAATCAGGCGCAAATAGCCCTGTAGGGGCTCCAGCACAAATTGCCAGGGCCGGCAGGCCTCAGGATGGCGGATGACGAGGGCTTGTTTTTGACGCATGGCTGCGAGAATATCTGGAATCAGGCGCTCGGGAGACCAGTCGCCTCCGCCAATCACGTTTCCGGCCCGCGCGCTGGCAATCGCCAGACCGTGTTCTGTATAGCGATCCGCATGAAAAAAGGAATCGCGGTAGGAGGCGGTTACCAATTCAGAGCAGGCTTTGCTGGCCGAGTAGGGATCATGCCCCCCCAAGGGATGGTTTTCTTGAAAAGCATGGGTTTGGCCTGTGTTTTCGTAGCATTTATCTGTGGTGATGTTTAATACCACGCGAATGCCCGGTGTGGCGCGAATCGCCTCCAAGAGATGTACCGTTCCCATGATATTGGTGGCAAAGGTTTCCTGTGGGAATTGGTAAGAGGGGCGAACCAAGGCCTGGGCTGCCATGTGAATCACGATTTCAGGTTGGGCGTTTTGCAGGGCTTGCTGAAGTTCTGAAGGATTGCGGATATCTCCGCTGATCGACTGAAGATCCTGCTCAAGCTGTAAGAGTTCAAATAAATTGGGGTTTGTGGCAGGAGGGAGTGCGAAGCCGGTTATCTTTGCCCCCAAGAAACTGAGCCACAAGGATAGCCAAGCGCCTTTAAAGCCGGTTTGGCCTGTTAAAAAGACTTTTTTACCTGACCAGAAGAGGGGATCATAAAACACCGCAGTTTAATGCTCCCAAACTTTCCATTGCGCTTGGCCCGAGGTCCAGAGATCTTCGAGCATGATTTTATCGCGCAGGGTATCCATGGGTTTCCAGAAACCACGGTGCTTGAAGGCTTCAAGTTCGCCTCTTTGGGCCAGCTCAGCCAAAACCTGGCTTTCCCAGCTGCTGTGATCCCCTTCAATCAGATCCAGTACGGAGGGAGATAAAATAAAGAAGCCGCCATTGATCCAGGTGCCATCCCCCTGTGGTTTTTCCACAAAACAGGTGACCTGGCTTTCATGGAGGTTGAGCGCACCAAAACGTCCAGGGGGCTGAACTGCTGTGAGAGTGGCTTGCTTCCCATGCTGTTGATGAAATTGATAAAGATCCTGGATATTGATATCTGAAAGGCCGTCGCCATAGGTAAAACAAAAGCTTTCTTCTTCTTTGAGAAAAGCCTGTACGCGTTTGAGACGCCCGCCGGTATTGGTATCCATACCAGTATCTACCAGGGTTACGCGCCAGGGCTCGACATATTTTTGGTGAACTTCCATGTGGTTATTGACCATATCAAAGGTCACATCTGACATATGTAAAAAATAGTTGGCGAAATATTCTTTGATAAGATAGCCCTTATAGCCACAGCAGATAATAAACTCATTGATTCCGTAATGGGAATAGAGCTTTAAAATATGCCATAAAATAGGCTTGCCACCGATTTCGATCATGGGCTTGGGTTTTAAATGCGTCTCTTCGGTGATGCGCGTGCCAAGACCGCCCGCTAAAATAACAGCTTTCATCTTTTCTAGTTCCTGAATCTTTTCACAAGGGCAGACCTTGCTTCGGATGCTGTAGGGTCAATTTTTCGCTTAAAATACTGAGGTATACTAGCACAAATTTGGGGGGTTGGTCGCTCACTTGGGCCTCGAAAGTGAAGCATTCAGGGCTCACGAAAAGAGGCTTGAAGAAAGGATTGGTAAGCACTTTGAAAATCAGATAAAGTTATCTGATTTATTTCGGAATAACTTGTCGACTTTTTCTGAGCGTGTTATGATCTTTTATTAAACGTTGTCTTTGCGATTCAGATAATTAACAGAAGTGGAAATAGTTTGGTGTGAATAATACGGTCTTGAATACCCCCCCTGTCTCCAAATGGCTGAAGCCTCAAAATTTAATCGACCTGATTGCCGGTCGTAAGGTCTATATCTGGGGGGCGCGTCATGATGGTTATGCCGTTCGTTTGGCGTTGAGCCGCTATGGTATCAATGCCACCAGCTTTATTGACAGTTCTTTGGCTTTGAAAGGCACTTCTGCTTTTGGTTTGGTGATTGAGAGTCCCGATCAGTTTTTTGGAACGGAGTCGGCTGAAGATGCCTTTGTGATTATTGCTTCAGGTTTCTTTGCCGATGAAATTTCGCAAATTTGTGAAAGCAAAGGCTTCAGAAAAGAACAGGATTACGTGATTTACCGTGAGCTGCGCCGTTTCAATTACCAGGTTGAAGTGACGGGTTACTGTAATCTTACCTGTATTTCCTGCCCGCGCGGCAATTGGCCGCGCCATCGTCCGACAGGTTTAATGAATACTGAAACCTACAGTAAACTGCTCGATAAAATTATAGAAGACGATCCCTGGACCGGTATTATCACCCTGTATAATTGGGGTGAACCCCTGCTCAACCCCGATTTGCCCGAGATTATCCGCACGACACGTGAAAAAGGCCTGCTCTCTGCTGTATCCAGCAATCTGGCCATGAAAAAAGATTTTGAAAACGTCATTCAAGCCGATCCCACCTGGTTCCGTATTTCGAATTCAGGTTGGGGCGAAAACTATGAAAAAACCCATACGGGTGGTAAATGGGATGTTTTCTTGGCCAATTGCTATAAATTGGCTGAGTACCGTAAAAAGCACAATTCTCAAATGTTGGTTGAGCTGTTTTTCCATATTTACTCACACAACCGTGAAGACTTCCCCAAAATGCAGGCCCTCTGTGATGAGTTGGGCTTTACCCTGCGCTATCGCCATGCCGCCCTGGCTCCACTTGACAATATTGCCTTGGTGATTGAAGGTTCAGAAACCTCCAAAGCGGCGCAAAAAACCCGCGATATCCAATTTCTGCATGTGGAAGAAGTTATGGGCATGGCCCGTGCTGAGCGCGATCGTCCTTGCTATTATATGGACCATCTTTGGATTGATTGGAATCTCTCTGTCGCACATTGCATGGAGTGGTATGATCCTTCGCTTGTTTTGTTTGACAATTTTATGGATATTTCTCTGGATCAGATTACCCCTGCAAGGGTGAACAGTCAGCATTGCCAATCGTGTATGGAAAAAGGCATTCATCGGGCCTATACGGTTTATGCCGATGAAAAATTGATTACGGCAAAATCCAGTATTCCTGTACAGAAAGAAGATTGAATCCTATGCTCAGTATTCAGGAGCTTCGCGAACTGTGTGCCCAAAAAAAGATTTATTTATGGGGAGCAATGATTGTTGGGCAGGGGGTCTGCCGTTCGCTGGAGCGAATTGGCGTTCCTGTTGAGGCTTTTCTTGACAGCTCTCCCTCGCTCCAGGGGCAAAAGGCTCTGGGGTATCCGATTTGTAAACCCGACTCTGTTTTTGATTCTGTGCGTTCTGGAGAAGGTCTGATTATTATTTCTTCGGGACACCATGATTTGGAAATTGCACAGCTCTGCGAACAGGCAGGCCTGAGTAAAAATCGTGATTTCATCCTTTCAAAGCAAAGCCTGAATGACCTCGACCCCAGTGTCGAAGTGACGGGCATGTGTAATTTGCAGTGCATTTCCTGCCCTCGGGGCAATGACAATGAACCCCAGCCCAAAGGGTTTATGAGCGCAGAAACTTACCGTTTGGTGCTTGAAAAACTTTTGCGTGAAATTCCCCTTTTGGGCAGTGTTCAGCTTTATACCTGGGGTGAGCCCCTGCTCAACAAGGAATTGCCTGAAATTATTGCGATGACGCGTGAAGCCAAGGTTTTAACTGCAATCTCTTCAAATTTGAACTATGTCAAAAACCTTGAGCACGTGATTGCAGCCAAACCTGATTGGTTCAAAGTTTCCTGCTCTGGCTGGGAAGACAGCTATGAAATTACGCATACCGGTGGCAAATGGAATAAATTCTACCCGAATTTACATACACTGGCAGCCTTGCGCGATCAGCATCATCCAGAAATGCATATTACGCTCAGTTACCATCTCTATAAGCACAATCTTGACGATGATTATAAAAAAATGGAAGCGCTTTGCGAGAAGCTCAACCTGATTTTTCGCCCCAGCCCTGCGTATCTTTATCCCATGGATACGGTCCGCGATTTTGTCGATGGCAACCCCATTTCGGCGCAGGCCACCCGTACCCTGCCGCTTCTGATGATGGATCTCAATGAGGGCATTGCCAAAGCCCGTGAGCGTAAGCATTTGCCCTGCCCTGAAGAGAGATGCCTGCCGATTGATTGGGATGGCCGTGTGCGCGCCTGTGGCGTGTATTTCCGCCCTTATGTGGTGAATCAGTTCTTGGAAACGCCCTTGGCAGAAATCGTGGGTTCTGAAAAGAAAAAACAGCTGTGTGCAGAGTGTATTGGGCGTGGTATTCATCAATTTACCAGTGTGTACCTGCCAGAACAAAGAATTCAAGTAGCAACGGTATCTTAAACGATGTCTCATGCCTCTTTGAGCAATCCTTTGGCGCTTTTAAACCAGGCTTTAAAAGAAGGCCGGCAAATCATGATCTATGGCGCTGGCAGTCAAGGGCGTGGTTTGCTGCGGGCCCTGCGTGAAAATGGCTTGGATGCCGTGGCCTTTATTGACCGCAACCCTGATATTCAGGGCAAAATTCTCAGTGGTATTCCCGTTCAGGGCCTGTCTGTACTCGAACCCCCCGAAGCCAAAGCCGAATTGATGGTCTTGGTGGCCGCTTTTTTCTTTGAGCGTGAAGTGGCTGATTATCTTGAAGGCATTGGTTTTGAGCAGAATAAAAACTTTATTCTTTACAGCACGCTCAAACCCCGTGATTATGTGGTGGAAATTGTCGATGTCTGCAATCTGCGCTGTATTTCCTGCCCGCGGGCAGATCGTGCTCCGGGCCGGGCCAGCAATAAAATGATGGATTTGGAGACCTTTAAACAGGTCATTGCCAAAATCAGACGCGAAGAGCCTTTTGTTGGCAATATTCAGCTTTATCAGTGGGGAGAACCCACCCTTAATAAGCAGCTGCCTGAGATGATTTGTCATGCGCGTGAAAACGGCATTCTTTGCTCGCTTTCGAGCAATCTCAATTATGTGGCTGATTTTAAAGCACTGATTGAAGCCCGACCAGAATGCCTGCGTTTGTCTGCGTCAGGTACTGAAGCCAATTATGAAATTACACATACCGGTGGCAAATGGAAAAATTTCCTTGCCAATGTCGAGACTATTGGCTGGTTGCGCCGTGAAATTCATCCTGAGATGAAAGTAGAGCTCTATTACCACCGCTATAAGCACAGCCTGGGTGAGCAGCAGCAGCAGTTTATTGCTGATTTGTGCAAACGCCTGGATTTTGAGTTTCACCCTGTGCCCGCTTATATTATTTCGCTTGACGATGTTTTGGCCTATTGTGAGGGGACACCTTTGCCCCCCAGTGCTCAAGAGGCCCGGAAACATCTGGTGATTGATCTGGATGAGGGGTTGGCCTATGCCCGTCAGGAGGCCGACCTGGAATGTGATTCCTTGCGCGTGATTCAGGTCAATGCCGACCTTTCGATGTCAGCCTGCATGATGTTTTACAATGCGGAAAACAATACGATTACCGACAATTACCTTGAACATTCCCTGCCTGAAATTATTGAAGAGCGCGAAAAAGTTCTTTTTTGTGAGCGCTGTAAAAAACAGGGCATGCACCGCTATTGTGCAACCTACGCCAAATTGAGTGAGCGGATACGCTATTGAAAACTTCCTTGCCCAGGGTTTTGCATCTGCTGCCCCATACCGGGGGAGGGGTGGGGACGGTTCTCAGGGCTTTTTTTAAAGCCGAAATGGAGACGGGGCGTTATACGCATTCGGTTATTACCTTTGAAACCATCAATGAGGCCAGCAAAACCTGTTTTAAACAATTGAATATGGCTTGGCTGGAAACGGCTGATGATGCCGCAATTGCAGCGGGAATCGAAGCCGCCGAGCTTGTGGTTTTGCACTGGTGGAACCACCCGCAATGGATGCGGATATTGTCTCAAGGTCTGCCTGCCTGTCGTTTGGCGATTTGGTCTCACGTCAATGGCTTTCATACGCCCCAAGCCTTTTTCCCTGAACTCTTTGATTTCCCCGATCGCTTTGTCTTTGCGACACCGGCTTCGTTTGAGGCCCCCGTGGTCAAAGCCTTGACGCCTGCCCAGGCCTCTCAATTGGCCGTGATTGTCAGCAATTCTGGGGTGCCCCCCGGAGCTGATAAATTTTGTCATAAAACCAGTCCCTTTCAGGCCGGTTATATTGGTACGGTTGAACCGGCTAAAATGCATCCTGAATTTCTGAGCATGTGCGCCCGCGCCCAATTGGCTTTGCCCTGTCTGGTGGCAGGCGGGCCTGCACATCAGGCTTTACAGGCCAAAGCCGAGCAAAGTGGGCTGGCGCAGCAATTTAAGATTTTGGGGCCTTTGTCTGATCCCTATGCTTTTTTTCAAGGTTTGCATGTTTTGACCTATCCGCTTGTGCCCGAGCATTATGGTACAGGAGAACAGGTCTTGATCGAAGCCATGGCCTATGGGGCTGTGCCCTTGGTTTTGGCCCATCCACCTGAAAAAGCTTTGATTCAGAACATGGAAACCGGCATTTTGGCGGAGAGTCCTGAGGCGTTTTCAGAGGCCCTGCGTTTCTTGGCTGAGCATCCCGCCGAGCGCGAACGCATGGCTTTGGCGGGGCATCGCTTTGTGCTTGAAAATTGCCCGATTGAAAAAACGCAGAGCCAGTTTCATCAGCTTTTTGAAACCTTGCTGGGCTTGTCGAAACAGTCTCGAAAATTGGCCTTGCCTGAGTTTAATGGCGTTGAAAGGGGCAGCCCGTTTCATCTCTATTTAACCGCTTGTGGAGACTCGCCTGAGCGTTCTGCGGCTTTGGATTTTTTGGCTGAAAAGGATGAGCCTGAAAAAGTTTGGCCTCCATCTTTTGTCTATTTAACCCGTGGCTCACCTGTGCATTATTTAAACCTGCTGGGGGCAGATCCTGTGCTGGAAAGAATGCGCGATCGCTTTGTGTCGAGGCCCGAATTGGCTTCGTTTGGTGCGAGATCCTGAATCTGATATGATGAAGACTGATTTCGTAAAACATCACAGCTCGGAGATCCCCTTCATGGATGACCATCCTGATTTTCTTGCGGCACGCCGTCAGCGCATCGCAGATTATGCCCAGAATCAAAAGCTTTTGACTGCAGCCGATACGTTTTTGGTAGAGAGCATCGATGCTTCCTATTCCTATAATTTTGATTGGTTGGGCTTGCCGATTATTCAGTATCCCCAGGATTTGGTGGTTCTTCAGGAGCTGATTTGGCGGATACGCCCCGACTGTATTATTGAAACAGGTGTCGCCCGAGGCGGGTCTTTGGTTTTTTATGCCTCCATGCTTGAACTCTTGGGGCAAAAGGGCAAGGTCATTGGCATCGATATTGATATTCGAGAGCACAATAAAAAACGCATTTTAGAACATCCTCTGGCGCGTCGGATTCAGATGGTCGAGGGTTCCAGTATTGATGCGGAAACACTTGAGCAGGTACGCGGTTTGGTCGGAAACGCCCAAAAAATTATGGTCTGTCTGGATTCCAACCACACCCATGAACATGTCCTCAAAGAGCTCGAACTCTATGCGCCCTTTGTCAGCCCTGGCTCCTATTGCGTGGTCTTTGATACGATTATTGAAATGATGCCCTCGGGCTATTATCAAGATCGTCCCTGGAATAAGGGGAATAGCCCTGACAGCGCGATTCAGACCTATTTGCAGGCTTTAAATGCTTCTGATGCACGGGGCGTGGATCAGGCGCCGCTTTCTTTTGAGATCGATCAGGCGATTGATGCGCAAATACTCGTCAGTGTCTGCCGTGGGGGGTATTTACGCCGACGCTCCGTCTCTTCACCGGAAATGCCTGAGTAAAACCTATGCTGGCAACACGTCTTTCCTACCGAGCTTGTCCCGTCTGTGAACAACATCAAACCCAGCTTTTGGGGCATTTGAATTATGCCCTTTTTGATGATTTGGATTTGCCGATTAGGAAAAGTGCCAGCGGCTGTTTAAACTGTGGCATGATTTTTGATGATTTGGAGCTGACAGAGCGTCAGTTGGCCCATTACTATGCGCAAAATGAGCACTATGCGCTTGCCGTTCAAGGCGGTGCAGGGGGCTACAGTGACGCCAATCAGGCCCGTTACCAACGGATTTTAACCGCGCTTGAACCTCTTTCTCAGGGCGCGATTCTTGATTTCGGCTGTGGTCAAGGCGGTTTTGTCCGCTATTGCCAGGCACAGGGCTATCATGCGATTGGGCTGGAGCCTTCTTTGAGCAGCCGCCAGGTCGGGCAGACCTCTGAACTGCAAATTTTTGCCTCGCTTGAAGATATTCAAAAGGCCTATTCAGGGGCTGCCATTGGCGCGGTGGTCATGTCGCATGTGCTTGAGCATTTATTGCATCCCCTTGAGCAATTGCAGCAATTGTCCCAATGGGCGACTCAGGCCCGATTTTATCTGGAAGTGCCTGATGCCACAGCCTATCTGAGCCGTGAAACCATGCGTTGGAATGAATTGTATTTTGAACATATTGCCCATTTTTCTCCCTTTCACTTGGCCTTGTTGGCCCAACGTGCTGGTTTGCAAGTTCAGACAGAAGGAATCGTGCCCTTTTCTGAAATTCAGGCTGAATCGCAATGCGCTTATTTGGTTGCTCAAGCGCTTGAGCCGAACAGGCTTGAATCGGAAACGATTGAAATTGTGAAACATCTGAATTGGCCTGCTGAAATACTTCAGGTGCCAGAGCCTGAGCTTTCGGCGGGGCGTCCTGTCGTTTTGTGGGGGCTTTCGCAGTATGCTCTCTTGCTTTTGGGCAGTTGTCCCGGCCTAAGTGCTGTCAGCCGTTTGTTTGACAGTTCCCCAGCCAAGCAGGGCAGGCGTATTCGGGGCCTTGAAATCGAGCCGCCGGAGCGGATTGCTGCTTTACCCGCAGAGACTTTGCTTGTTTTGCCTTTTTCCCTCAGTCAGCAACAGATGAAGCGGATTTTGAAACAGGACTATTCCTTTGCGGGGGAAGTGCTTGAGGTTTGAGTGGGCTTTTGGGAAAATGCCCGGATGGATTTTGACGTGTGTGCTTAAATAGATTGAAGACAAAGGAATAAATTTTGTGAAAACGTTGAATTTGCCAGAGGTTGAAGAGAAATGCTTCGAGCGTTTGGTGCGTCTGATTGGGAGGCTCAATCTTTCTCATCCCCTGATCTTTGACGTGGGGGCCAATATCGGGCAAAGCATTGATAAATTCAGAGGCGCGTGGCCTGATGCTTCGATTCATTGTTTTGAAGCAAACCCTTCTGTTTTTCAATACCTGCACACCCAATACGCCGCTGAAAAAGATCTGTATTTTAACCCCGTTGCTTTGTCTGAGCGTATCGGTGAACTTTCTTTCTTCGCGACACGGGTGGCTGAAGTCTCTTCGCTTTTATCACCCACCCAGCGCATGCAGAATCTGAGCGTTGAGCATAAATATGATTATGAAGAAATTACCGTTCCCTCAGAAACCTTGGACCATTACTGTGAAACCCAGCATATTTCCCGGATTGACCTGCTTAAAATAGATGTGCAGGGCGCTGAACTCTCAGTACTTAAAGGCGCGCAGGGCTTGCTTTCAGCTGGAGCTGTCTCGATGATTTATTTAGAGACTACATTTGCAGACTGTTATGAAAATCAAACCCTGTTTACGGATTTATTGGTGTATTTGTCTCAGGTTGGTGAAGGCTATGAACTTTGGGATATTGCGCCTTTTCTCTATACCGGGCGCGATCAGCTCTGGGCTGCAAATTCTATTTTTCTTTCCAAATCCATTGCTGGAGAACTTTTGAAGTAGGCTGAAACATGAATAAAAACGAAACTTCTTACTGGCCCGAAATTCAAGCCTGGGTAGACTCCCTGCAAACGGATTATCAGCAGATAGCCAATTTAGCGTCTGGGGGTCTGGCGCTTTTTGGCGCAGGCTCCGTGGGGCATGATGCTGTCAATTATTTGCTTTCACGCAAAATTCCAGTGCAGTGTTTTATTGACAATGCCCCTGAAAAGCAGGGCACTGAGATCCAGGGAGTGCCTGTGGTGGCCTTGCAGGACCCGGAGGCTGCTTCAGCGGCTTTTATTCTGATCACGACCAAGACCCTGCCTCAAGAAGTGCGCCTGCAATTGGAAAAACAAGAACGTCATTTTATGACCTTTAATGCCTTTTATGTCATGGATAATTTTGCGCGTTATACGCGCTTGCGCGATCAGGTCTTTCAAGATCAGGGGTCTCAGGTCACCCTGGCAGGTCTGATGATGGCCATGCTCAGTAATTCCACGCAATATTGCGCGGAAATTATGGATTATAATCAGTATTTCTGTTTGCCCCATTTTCTCAATACAGACGATACCTTTGTGGATGCCGGCGCCTTTGTCGGCGATACCGCTGAAAAGTATATCTGGCACAATACGGGCATGTTCCGCCATTTGTATTTGTTTGAGCCAGGGCCGAAACAGTTTCAGGCTCTGGAAACGCGAATGAAGCGATTGGTCGCTGAATGGGCCCTTGAACCCCATAAAATTTCGATGGTCAAGGCGGGTCTTTCGAACGCCGATGGTTGGGCCTCTTTTTCTTCTCATCAGATCAAACCCGCTGCGTCTACTTTTAGCTCGCACCAGATGTTAGATTCTGAAACCCTCGACAATGTGCAGATTTACAGCTTGGACTCCTATTTTGAACAGCATCCGCCGGCTTCACCTGTCAGTTTTATTAAAACAGATACCGAAGGAATGGAGCTGATGCTTTTGGATGGTGCCAAGCAAACGATTTTGAAATACAAACCCAAATTGGCTTTGAGCACCTACCATCGGATTGGGGATCTGTTTGCGATTACTGAAAAAATAAAGACCTGGGTGCCTGAATACCAAGTGGCACTGCGCCATCATTCCCCTAATTTGGCTGAAACGGTGCTTTATTTTTGGATTTGAATTTAAAAATTGAAATGACTTATGTCTTGAGCTGTTCTTTTGAATATATCTAAAATTATGGGCGAAAGATTAATCATTTTTACATGTTATAATAAGCAGATTCGCAATGAATCCAAAACAGAGAAGGATGTTGATCTATGACTGTTCAAACCCCCGATAAACCCTCTACAAAAACCTTGAATTATCTGTTGGTAATGCCGCGTTTGGTAAGAAGTGTAAAGGACAGTTATGGTTTTCCCTTGGGCATTGCCTATGTTTCTGCCAGCATGAAAAAAGCCGGACTCAATGTCAGTACATTGAATCTGAATCAAAGCGATGGCAAAGTGTATGATCTGCTGAAAGAAAAAATTGAAGCGGATCAGATTGATGTGGTTTTGACAGGGGGGCTTTCCGCTGAATACTGTATGATTCGTACGGTGATTGAGAGTGCAAAGCATATCAACCCCAAAATTTATACGGTGGTTGGGGGCGGGATCATCACCAGTGATCCTGAAACTGCGATGGAAGCCCTTGAATACGCTGATTTTGGCGTGATTGGAGAGGGGGAATTGACCAGCGTTGAATTGGGGCGCACCCTCGAAAATTGGGGGGACTTTGGCAGCGTCGATGGTTTGATTTATAAATCAGGTTCTTTTCCCAGCAGTACTGAATTAAAGCCTCTTTTCGCCGAGTCGAAATTTGTCAGAACCAAAGATCGCAAAGTGATTGATGATTTGGATTCAATTCCCTGGCCCGATTATGAAGGTTTCGAAATGGAAAAATACCTGGCGGCTACGCTGGGCACCTTTGGTTTTAATGGTACAAATACCCTCTCGATGGTCACCTGCCGTTCCTGCCCATTTGGCTGTACCTTCTGTTTTCATACCGTAGGTAGAAAACACCGTACCCGTTCTTTGGATGATTTTTTCAAGGAATTGGATTACTATGTTTCAAAATACAAGATCAACAGTTTGGCTCTGTCTGATGACCTTTTTGGGATTCAGTTTGAACGTCTGAAAGAGTTCTGTGAGCGCATCAAGGATTATAATATCAGCTGGTTAGGCGCTTTTCGTCTGAACCAGGTCAACCCAGAAATGTTGGCTTTGCTGAAAGAAAGCAATTGTGCGATTATGGGCTTTGGCCTTGAAAGTGCCGACAACCGTATTCTCAAAAGCATGAAAAAAGGCATTACGATTGAGCAGGCGGAAGAAAGTCTGAAGATGGTTTATGATTCAGGCATTTCAATTTCTGCGGGTCTGATCATTGGCGATATTGAAGAAACGCTTGAAACTGCCAATGTCTCTTTTCAATGGTGGAAAGAGCATCCTGAGTACTGTCTGCCGGTACGTTTGATCACCCCCTATCCTGGTGCGATGATCTATCACTATGCCTGTAATACGGGCTTAATCAAGGACAAGGTGCAATATCTGCGCGATGGCTGTCCGCAAATTAATATTTCGAAAATGACAGATAAAGAGTTTCAGGATTTTACCCGGCAAATTATGGAAGCGGCGGTAGAGGGGATTCTTCCTCTTTCATCCTTTGAAATGTCGAAGATTGATGATGAAAGTGGCTGTATTGATCTGAACGGCACCTGCAGTAAATGTGGGCATGAAAATCAATGGGAAAAGGTGCGCCTGTTTAAGATTACCTTTGTTTCCTGCCACCAATGTGGACAGCAGTTTTTTCCCCCTCTTAATGCGGATATTCGACAGAATATTGATCGAAATGTTCAGAAAATTATTGATAGATACGGCAAGGTGGGGGTTTGGGGCATGACCATTCATGCCATTGATGTCTTTTCAACCTCGGATGTTTTGAAGGCTCAAGAGATTTACCCGATTGATATCTGCAGCAGCAAGCAGCACGATAATTTCTTCGGCAAACAGATTCATGCACCCCATATTATTGCGCAGGAAGATATTCAGACGGTGATTATTTCGGCACCCAATCATATCGGCTATATTGAATCTCAGATTGAGACCAATTATCGCCATGTTACCAAGGTGATCGATATTTCCAATCTGATCGGCACTTCCTTCGACTTTTTAGGGCCAGAACTGCCGCAAATGTTGCCCAATCCCAACCATGTTTTACATTTGGAGCAGCAGGCTCTATTGAGGGGACGTGCTGAATCCCGTTAGTTCTTTTTTGCTTCCAGGCGGGCCCGAAAGGGCCTCCTGGGGAATTTTGGATAAATCAGATAAATAGATCTGATTTAAATTCAGACTAGCTTGTCTGTTTTTGGCGAGAATATGCTACAATTCCATCTTATAGGGGCCCCGCCCCTGACTTCTGTTTTACATGATCCTGATATGTTCGACGCTTTTAGCTAAGAAGGGAAATGAAAATGAATATACTTTTGGTAAGCTGTAAAAAACTAGACTGGATGCAGGATTCGAAGGGTACAATCCCCTTGGCCTCGCTTTATCTTGCCGGTTCTTTACGTGCTGCTGGTTTTAATCCGATTATTGTGGACTTAAACCTTCATCCTGTGCAAGAGGGCATGAGCATTGACGAATCCGATTTTCAGGTTCTGCAGAAGTATATTCATGAGACAGACCCCCTCATGGTGGGCTTTAATTGTTTTGTCAGCCAGCATTTCCCTTTTATTATGAAAGCCTCTGACCATATCAAATCCTATAATAGCAAGGTGCATATTACCACTGGGGGATCTCACCCCTCCTTGTTCCCCTCTGAAATTATTCAAAATTGCCCCAGCATTGATTCCGTGGCGATTGGAGAAGCCGAAGAGCAAATCGTGGCGATGGCCCAGGCTCTGGCTGCGGATGATACGACCCGCTTCTCAGGCATTCAGGCTTTGGCCTACCGTGTGGATGGGCAGGTGGTCAAAAATCCGCGTGTGAACTATATCTCCGATTTGGATTCGATTCCCCAGGCTGCTTGGGATTTAATCAATCTCGAAGACTATTATGCGGATCATACGGGTTGGCACAACCCCAAAAATCTTGAGATCAAAGTTTCAATCCCCATCCCAACTTCCCGTTCCTGCCCCTTTTCCTGTAATTTCTGTGCCTGCCATGCCACCATGGGCAGAATGTTCCGGCGTCGTTCCCCCAAGAAGGTGGTCGATGAAATGGAATATCTCTACAAAGAATTTGGTATGAACTATTTTGGTTTTATTGACGATATTGTCAATCTGAACAAAGAGCATTTAATTGGAATCTGTGATGAGATTCTTGCCCGCAAGATGGATATTCAATTTGAACCCACCTGCGGCTTGTACCTGGCCCGAGTAGACGAAGACATTGCTGTGGCCATGGCGCGTGCGGGCTGTACCTTTGCCCGTCTGCCGATTGAGTCAGGCAGTGACTATATGCGCACCAAGATTATTGGCAAGAAACTTCCGCGCGAGAATATTTTCTATGCTAAAAAAGTGCTCAAGGACAATGGCATTCGCGTCAGCACGATGTCGATTATGGGTTTTCCCGAAGACACACCTGAAACGCTGCAGGAAACCTACGATCTCTTGCTTGAACTCAATGCCGATCTGAATTATGTCTTTAATTTGATTCCCATGCCGGGTTCGCGTGTCTTTGATCAGGCCCTTGAAGAAAATCTTCTCTTGAGCCATTTTGATGCCACCAATCTGTGGCGTGGTGATGTGGAGTTGGATCCTGTTCAAAGTGAGCAGCAGTACCACCTTAAACCACGGAATATGACGCTTGACGAATTGGATGTTTTCCGTGAAAAGTTCAATAAGATTCGGATTATGAATCCTGAGTTAAGAGAGCAACTTTTCAAAGAGAATTCGATTAAAAATCTGCCTTCCCACGCTCTTAAGATGCAAGAGGGCATGTTGATTCAAGCGGGACGTTAAACGTCTTTTTCGATTGGCCCAAGTCTTCTCAATAACGAAGGCTTGGGCTTTTGTATTGGTAAGCGGCTTCGGGGTCGGAGCTAAACAGGCTTGCCTTTTGGGGATGGCAAAGCGGCAGGAATTCGGATTTTAAACGCAGATATTGTGCCCAGGTTTTTTGACTGGTTTGAATCTGTTGTTCCAGGCCCTTTGGATCGGGCAGAGAGAAGAGCGTCTGTTTGAATTTTTCAAGATTTCTTTCAATTTGTTCACGCATGAAATGCTCGGCGCTGCTCAGCGGAAAGCTGTTTGAGCCAAAAAGTGCGCTATAGTCTTTGATGATTTCTTCGAGTACCACCAGAAGATAATAGCTCATGCTGGCATCATGAATAAAAGTGGATTGTCCGTGCAGGGTGATAAAGGAGAGCGATTCGCTGACATATCCCACCTCAAAGAGCGCAGGCAATTTGACGCCAAGAATAAAATCAAAGGCTGCGTATTCTGAGCCGGGGGCCACATAGGGGTCTGCCGCAACAATGCGTTTAAGAACTTGTTTGCGAATCAAATGGTGCTCTGAAAACATGCTGGCGACCAAGGCCCTTTGCAGTTCAATTCGGGGCTCTACACGGCAGGCTTGGGGATAGAGTGGGCCATAGGCTTGCAAGGGCTTTTCATGAATATCCACATTTTGATAACTGCCAAAAACTTTGGCCACCCAGGGATGGGCTTGCAGATAGTTCACCAGGGTTTCAAGATAATGGGGGGCATACCAATCGTCGTCAGAGACGATTGCCAGCAATTCGGTGGGGCATTCCTGACAAAATTTTTGCCAGATCTCTTGCAGACCCAGCATGCCCTGATTCTGTTCCAAACGCTGAAAGTGAATCCGCGCATCTTGTTGGGCCATCTTTTCGCAGTAGCCTGTGGTTGAATCACTGGAGCCGTGGTCGATCAGCGCCAGGCGCCAATGGGGGTAGGTCTGCGCCAGGATGCTCTCTAGGGTGCGTTTGAGCCAATCGGGGCGGTTATAGGTGATCACCAGGAGCGTTACTTCCCAGTCTTGTACGGGCGGTAAAATTTCGAGATGTTGCTGATTGGCTTGAAGATAAAAAGGATAGAGGGTTTGGAAAAAGACAGGAGCCTTTGCCAGGTTTTGGGCTTCAAGGGGATAGACACGCTTAAATAAAAGCAAGAGCATATGCAGATGCCAGGCCTGGGGGGTTGCTAACAGTTCTGGAATGAGTGGTTCAAATAAAACACTGTGAGTTTGTAGGCCACGTTCCCGCCAAAGCTGCATATCCTGTAAACAACGGTAGAGTGCACCAGCAGAACTTTTCCAGAGATCCTGCAGGGTTTCTGGTTCTGCTTGTTTCCAGGTTTCTACACAGTTCTTGAGCAGTTCTTCTGCCTTTTCATCGTGCCAGATTTCAGCGGGTTGGGCAGTCTGAGGGGGTTGGTTGTGCTGAAGTGAGGCGTTTATTTGAGACAGGCTCTTTAAGCCTGCGTTTTGTTTTTGTGAAAGTGGGTCACTCAGCAGAATTTGTACGGTTTCTTGGCCTTGAAGAAGGGGTTCCGTTTTCTCAGTTGGATTGTATGCAAACACTTCTACAGGACAGATAAAGGGCTGATCGGCTTGGTAGCCTCCGTTTAAATAGGCATAGTATTGGTAGGCATTTTGAAGATCCCGCGCTAAATCTGGGTTGGCTTCTGTCTCTTTGGGCAGCAGTAGGATTTGCAGTTTGTGTTCAAAGGCTTCCCGACTCAGATGCCAGAGCAGACTTTGTAACGCGGCAGTGTTTTCTTCTGCCAATAAAATTTGAGTGGTTTTTAAAGGGGGGGAGTGGTTCATGTCTCTCGGCCTTCGTGCTTATGATCGGTGGAAACGTGCAGGAAGCTATTTATTGCGCTGTTTTCGATTTGATCAGGGCTTCCAGGATGGTGTGCAGGATAATGGCATGCATCAATTCCACGTCTTTATAACTTTGGGATTCCACATAAAAACGCACGTCTCCCAGTTGGCGCAGCGGGTTCTCAGGTTTAAATCCGCTCAGGCTGATCAGGGGGTAACCATTGGCTATTGCCCATTCTGCACAATTCAAAATATTGCGTGAGGCACCCGAAGAAGAAATCAGAATCAGAGTATCCCCAGGCAGGGCAAAATTTTGCAGCCAGCGTTGAAAGGCGTTTTCCCAACCAAAGTCATTGGCAAAACAGCTCATAAAAGCAGCATCAGAAAAACAAAGCGTGGGCTTGAAATTATTGGTATAGTCTTCCGCCATATGGCTGGCGACTCCGTTAGAACCGCCATTGCCCAAAATAATCAATTTGCCGGGGGTTTTGCGGATCAGATCGGCTGCTGCTTGCAGTTCATCGCTTCGAATGGCTTGAATCAGGTCGATCAGGCTTTTGAGTTCAGCTTGAAAAATTTCTTTCATTTGGATAAGTATTTAAACCAATCTTGAGTTGCTTCTTGAATGGAATCGGGTTTCCAGACCGGTGCCTCACGCCAGAAATCAATCTGATTCAGCATGGTCTGCACACCTGCTTCAAAGGAATACTGGGGGTGATAGCCCAGTAATTTTTGGGCCTTTGCAATCTCTACAAAGGTAATATCGGGTTCCCCTGGGCGTTTGGGCACATGCACGGTGCCCACCGGCTTTAAAAGTTCAGCCAGATAATTGATGCTGTAGTGATTGCCCGAGCCGATATTGATAATTTCAGCCAAAACTTCAGATTGAGCTGCGAGCTGGAAGGCCTGAACCACGTCTGAAACATAGGTAAAATCGCGGCTTTGTTGGCCGTCGCCGACAATGGTCAGGGGTTGCTGGTTGGCGATTTGCGCTAGAAAAACGCCAAAAACTGCGCCATAGCCTGTATCTGTGCGGCTGCGGGGGCCAAAAACATTGGTCAGGCGCAGGCTGAGCCAAGGCAGGTTATAGACCAGGCCCCAGTGTTTAACCAATTCTTCGCCCTGCCATTTTGTAAAGGCGTAAGGGTATTCGGGTTTAATCGGTGCATCTTCAAGGGTTGGATAGGTCTCTGGAATACCATAACAACTGCCCGAAGCGGCATAGACAAATTTTTCGAGGCCGTCTATGCGACGGGCCAGTTCCAACAATCTGACCGTGCCGCTGACATTGCTGTCGAAATAATCCAGCGGGTCTTTAATTGAGGGCACGATCGAGGCCAAGGCCCCCAGGTGAAAAATATAACGTGCGCCCTGCAGTTGGGGGAGATCCTCCAGGCTGAGGTCTTGCAGGCTTTTCTCAAGCAATTGTGCCTGGGGGTTCAGATTTTGGCGCAGGCCTGTGGATAAATTGTCGATCACGAGCACTTCTGCACCCTGAGCGATCCAGGCATCTGTTAAATGGCTGCCAATAAAGCCGCAGCCGCCGGTGACGATTACTTTCATCTTTTAAATTACCTTCTTTGCACTTTCGATCAGCATGCCCGGTTCAATTGAATATTTATTACAGAGCCACTGGGTATTCATGGCCCCTGCCAAGCTGCCCAAAAGCAGGGTTTTTTCGGGCGGGTAATTGAGGTAGCCCGCCAGTGCTGCCAGACTAAAAAAGGCATCGCCAGCCCCAATCGGGTCGACAATTTGCGCTGAAAGGGCCGGGAAAGAATGAATCGCTTCGCCATTGTAGTGAAAGGCGCCATCGGTTCCTCGTGTCACCAGCAGTTGATCAAAGCTGATATATTTTTGAATTTCTTTGAGATGGTGCTCCCAGTTGACGGGCTCATTGAGGTTGAGGCAGAGCATCATTTCTTTGGTGTCGATGCAGTAAAGATGGGCTTGGGGATATTTATCTATGCGGTTAAAGCCCAAATTACTGGAATTGGTTTGTGCCATCACGGCTAAGAAACTGTGGGTTAATCCGCTCAAGCGGGCCGCACATTGGCGCGAAATCATCTGGTGGCCAAAATCTGCGATAATCACCACATCATAGTCTTCAAGATCAATACTGTTTTCATAGCCTTCGGGTAAATGGTAGCGTTTGACCTCAAATATCTTGGTATTGAGGTTGGGGTCATACAGGCGTTCTTTGATGATATGGCCCTGGGTATAGAAACGATGGTGAATGCGTTCATCCAGCGGCAGCTCACATACAGAGCGGAAATCTGGGGTGATCAGATCGAGTTGTTTGACAAAACCCGCCAGGTGACTGGCGATGACATAGGCTCCGCCTAACTGATCCTGAGAGCTTCCTTTGACCAAGGCCGTGGGACAGGTGGATTTGTTCGAGACTCCCTCAGCGGTTACAGGGGTCCAGCGGTCGATGATGGTTTCGCCAATCACACAGACCTTCAGCTCTGAAACATCGTGAATAAAGCTCAGGATATCTGCCAGGCGAAAATCATACGCCTCGGAGATATCTTTAAAGGGGCCGTTGCTGGCCTTGAGCTTGGTGGCTGAGAAATGTATTTCATCATCGGTAAAGACCAATTGCCCACCAACAGACTCTACTGCTGTTTTTTCGCGGTAGATATCGCCCGAGGGATCCAGTTCGAGTTCTTCGTATTCTTTGCCTTTGACGTAAAAGCTGGGTTTTACTTCTAAAATCGCTGTTTCGGCAGTGCGGTCGCGCACCACGATGACCTGATCTACAAAGGAGAGGCTTTCCAGAGCATGTTTGCGAATTTCTGCCGAAAAACGCAATTTGCGTTTTGCGAAATCTTCATGGGTAATCGAGACAATGAGTTTTGTTCCGAGAGCCTTGGCTTTTTCAAGGTGGTAGATATGGCCTGTGTGGAGCACATCAAAACAACCGTGACACAGGACTATTTGTTCATTCATGAAAATTCCACTGCTGAGATTTGATCTTTGAAATGTTTGAACATCTTTTGATTCTACAATTCTGGCGTATTATATCATTTTTAGGATTGAGAAATCAGGATACAGGAGTCCGAGCATGCTTTGTCTGAATCGCTCTCTGCTTACGGCTGCCCCGTGTCTGTGGGACATGCTATAATTCCTGGCAAGCTTAAATATACTTTAAGATTTTAATTCTGCGCAGATTAAAGGGAAAACACCCATGAATATTCTCATTGCCGGTGGGACAGGTTCATTCGGTACGGCATTTATTGAACATCTTCAGTCTATCCGGTATCAGGGTAAAGTTCGGGTGATGAGCCGTGATGAAGCCAAGCAAGTGGGCATGGAGTCCCGCTACCCCCATTTAAAACTTGAAACTTTTATCGGTGACGTGCGTGACCCGGATGCCTATTCAGCGGCAGCCCGCGATATGGATGTGGTGGTGCATGCTGCCGCTTTGAAGCATGTGCCGGTGGGAGAGTTGTTTACCGAAGAGTGTATTAAAACCAATACCTTGGGTGTCAGCAATCTGGTCAAGGCCTGTCAGGCCAATCAGGTGAAAAAAGCGATTTATCTCAGCACTGACAAAGCCGTTTACCCGATCAATGCCTATGGCATGGCCAAGGCTTTGGGTGAAAAAATCATGACCTCCAAGGCCAGCCGTGAGTGCGATACGATTTTTTGTACCACCCGATATGGCAATGTGATTGGTTCACGGGGCTCGATTCTGCCGCTTTTGCGTGAAAAAGTCCGCCGCAATGAAAAAATTCCGATCACGGATTTCAGCATGACCCGCTTTCTGATGAGCCTGGAACAGGCTGTTGCTTTGGTCAGCTACGCGATCGACAAGGGCACCGATGGTCAGATGTTCATTCAAAAAGTGGAAGCCAGTGATTTACGTACCTTGGTTGAAGCTTATTTGCAGCACTATCACCAGATCAGCCTCGATGAATATGGCTATATCGATATCGGGGTGCGTCCCGGCGAGAAGATCCATGAGGTTTTGGCCTCTCAGGAAGAACTGGCGCGCGCCACTTTTCTTTCTGATGAAAATCTGATCTGTGTGGAAGCCTATCACCAGAAGGAACTCTATCGAGGAACCTATGATACGCCTCTGCCGGTTTCAAGAGAACACGATTTTACCTCTGCCAGTGGCACGCTGCTGAACCTGGAGCAAGTCAAAGCGATTCTTCAAACCTGCCTGCTGGAGTAAATCCCATGTCTTTGCCGCTGGTCTCGGTCATTACGCCGCTGTATAACTATGAGCAGTATATTGCCCAGGCGATTGAAAGCGTGCTCAATCAAACCTATCCCAACCTTGAAATGATTGTGGTGGATGATGGTTCCAGCGATCAGGGCCCTGAGATTGTCGCCCGTTACAGGGGAGAACGCGTCAAACTTTTCAAGCAGGAACGCATGGGCTGTGGTGTGGCCAGGGCTTTGAACCGAGCGATTGCAGAGTCTCAGGGGGAGTATATTTCGTGGTTGAGTGCAGATGATTACTATCTGCCGACCAAACTGGCCCGCAATGTGGAGGTCTTTCAGTCTCGACAGGAAACGCATCCCCGCTTGGGCTTATTGCATTCTCAACCCGGTGTCGAAAGCGCTGAGCCTGATTATTTGGCCCAGTATTGTCCTTTGCCTGTCGCCGAACAGCAACGTCAATTGGCTGAACGCGGGGCTGTGACCTGGCCCTTTGGGGCCGGCACGGCAGAAGATCAGGACATGCTTTTCTATTCGCTTTTATGCAACCAGATCAATGGCTGCACCACCCTGATTCCCAAAAAAGTCTTTGAAGCCGTAGGCCCCTTTAAAAACAGCTGGTCTGTTACCCAGGACTATGAAATGTGGTTGCGGATTTTGCTGGCGGGCTATGAGGTGAGCTATTTGCCTGAAGTTTTGACGGTCAGCCGTTTTCACCCGGTCAATACCGGCCAATACAGCCAGATTGTGCCTGCCGAAGCCAATTTGGTGATGCGCAGCGCCAAGGAACGGATTCAATTGAGCCAGATTGAAGATTCTCTGCGGCGTCAGGGTATTTCTACTTCACAATTCCCGCTTTGGTATGCCCCCTTATTGGCCCGCCAGGGCATCTATGATGAAGCCTTGTATACTTTGGAGCACGCTATTTTTCCTGCTACAGAACAGGCCCAGGCACAAGCGCTGCGTGCGCAGTTGCTGACCGAACTCACCCCCCCTGAGCTTGCCCCCTACAGTTTGAAACTGCCCTTGCGCTGGGGCTTGACCTTGTCACGCCCAGCCTTGAAAAGTCACCGTTTGCTGGCCGTTTTAACAGAGTTTTGTGCTGCTTTTGGCCCCCAGTCAGAGGTCGCTCTCAGTATTTGGGCCGAGGAGCCCGATTTGAAGGCAGAATTGCCCAGCTTGCTTGAAAACTGGAAAACCCAGATTGCAGCCTATTTGAAGCGTGAACTGGCGGATTTGCCCCCCCTGGAACTGGCTCAGGGAGAGCTTGGGGCCTTTTTAGAAGCTTTATCTGCCTATCTGCCGATTGGCAACCCTGATCTGCTCGAGCAGCGCTGTCTTTACAGCAAGCGGGCCCAGAGCGCTTTGATTCAGTGGGCTGCTGAAGCCTTTGATTTTCGTCGGGCCGCTGAATTTTTAAAGGGTTTGGCCACTTGGCACCTGCCCCTGCCCCAGCCCTTGAGCCAGGTCTTGTGGCCTGAAACCTCTATTGTGGCTGTGCCGGGGCCTGAACGCTCCTTTGTGTTTTCGACCCAAGGCTGGCTCGAACTGTCTGAACAGGATGCGCTGGCCAAGGTCTGTGCCTGGCAGTTCAGCGCAAGCGGGGCAGAAAAAGTCAGTCAGGCCGAATACGCCTGTTTGCCCCTGCCTGAAAAAAGTTTTTTTCCTGCCTGGGCCCCAAACTTGAATCTTCCGCTTGAGTTAGAGGATTTGGCCGGGGACGTGATTTTGATTGTGTACGCGCCTGAAAACGGTTCCCGTTGGCGTGAAAGTTTACAGGCCTTTTTGGCTGAGGGTTTGAATCAGCCGGATTTGAGCCTGCTGTTTTTGGTTCTGGATATTCCTGAAGCCTCCTCAGAGCGCGACGCGATATATGAAGAAGTTTTCCAGGAGATTGAAGCGGCTGGGGTAGATCCTGAAAACATTGAAAATATTGTAATTTCTTATCTCGACAGGGCCGAGGCCATGGGCGTTTTTCAATTGGCCTGGCTGTGGCTGCAACCTGTGGCTGATCCGGCACAGTGGCTGCCTTTCTGGCCCTATCTGGCCCAAAGCGAAACTGCGCTTTTAAGCCTGAATTGGCTGGCGGCTGAGTGGGCTGAATCGGCCTGGATCAGCTTCAGTTCAAACCTTGAAGACCTTCGTACCTGTTTGCGACAGGCTTTGGCCGATCGTGAAGCGACCCGTCAGCGGGGGCGGGCCCTGAATGCAAAAATTCCCCGCTTTCCTGCCTATGAAGCCTGGTTAAAGGGGCTTTTAGACCATTTTGCAGTGCATGGAGCCAAGCAATGAAAATCATGACCCTTTTGGGCACCCGCCCTGAAATTATCCGCCTGAGCCTGATTATTCCCCTTTTAGATCAGCTCACTTCGCATGTGCTGGTGCATACCGGCCAAAATTACGATGCCCGTTTGAATGCGATTTTTTTCGAAGAGTTGGGGCTGCGAGCCCCGGATCATGTGCTTGAAACCCGCTCAGAGACGCCCATGCAGCAGGTTGCCAAAATTCTCAGCCAGGTAGAAGCTGTTTTTGCCCAGGAAAAACCCGATCGGGTTCTGATTTTGGGCGATACCAACAGCGGCTTGGGGGCCTATGTGGCCAAGCGTCAGGGCATTCCGGTCTATCATATGGAGGCAGGCAACCGCTGTTATAACGAATTTGTACCTGAAGAGGTCAATCGCCGCGTGATTGACCATTGCAGTGATATGCTCATGCCCTATACTGAGCGCAGCCGTCAGAACCTGCTGCGGGAGGGGGTGGAGAGTGAGCGGATCTATGTCACCGGCAATCCGATCAAAGAAGTGCTCGACCATTTTCAGCCCCAGATTGCCGCCAGCACCATTTTAGAAACCCTGAAACTCAAGTCAGGGGAATATTTCCTGGTGACCTTGCACCGTGAAGAGAATGTCGATAACCCTGAGCGTTTCAGCGCTTTTCTGCAGGCCTTTGAATCGCTTTGGCAGACCTACCATTTGCCGTTAATTTGCAGTCTGCACCCCCGCACCCGCTCGCAATTGCAGAAACAGGGGCGTGAACTGCCGCCAGGAGTGGTGGCGATGGAACCTCTGGGACTCTTTGATTTTGTCGCCCTTGAAAAGCAGGCCTTTTGTGTTTTAAGCGACAGTGGCACGGTTCAAGAAGAATGCGCCCTGTTTAAGGTGCCCAGTGTGACCCTGCGGGATGTGACTGAGCGGCCCGAAACCCTGGAGGTCGGCAGCAATTTTATCAGCGGGGCCACCCCGGAAGCGATTCTGTTGGCGGTGCGCACCGTGTTGGCGACAGGGGCCGCCTGGAACCCACCCCCAGAGTATTTGGCTCCAGCGGTCAGCCAGACTGTGGCCCGGATCGTGTTGGGCAATTATACGGGCTATGCCACCGGGCGGCGGGTTTAAGTCAGGCAGGCTTCAAGTTCTGCAAAACTTTGAATGATTAAATCAGCTTGATTGGGGTGGGCTTTGTTTGTGTTTTCAGGACGGTATAAAACAGCATAAACGCCTGCTTCTCGCGCACAGCGAAGATCTACCTCCTCTTGATCACCAATCATCACAGTTTCTTGGGGGCTGACCCCCAATTGGGCACATGCCCGAATTAGTATTTCTGGCTCTGGTTTACGTAGGCCCTGACTGTAGCTGAAAAGATAGTGATCAATCATGCTTGTCAGCTGATCGCTCTGGTATTTGTGAAGATAAACCCTGTCTGGCAGAATCGTATTTGAGACGATTCCAACCTGAAGGTCTGCCTTTTTCAGGGTTTTTAACAGGGGAAGCAGATCGGGGGCTGGTTGATCCCATTGAATCAGGGTGGCGCCTAAAATGGAGATCAGTTCCTGCAGTTGGTTTGGCTTGTCCTTCAGCTCAGGAAAAGCCCTTATAAAAAAAGGTTCAAGAGGCAATTCATGGCCTCGCTCCCGCCGTTGGGCAAAACTGGCCCGCCAGGGGGTGAGCAGGTTTGCTTGAATCGCCTCTGGGGTAGAGCCCTGTCCTGTGAGGTGCTGTAAGTGTTGGGCCAAGGCCAGAGCCGCGATCCGATCCTTTTCTCTCGTGGCTGGACCCAGGCGGCAATTGTGAGTGACATTGCCCCGGTCAAAGCAGACCGCTCTGATTTTTTTCCAGGGAATCACATATTCCGCCGGTATTGTCCGCCCACTTCATAGAGCGCACCCGACATCTGTCCGAGTGAGCAGATCTTGGCGCTCTCCATCAGGGTTTCAAACAGATTGCCATTCTGAATCGCTGTTTCCTGCAGGGTTTTGAGGGCGGCGGGCGCGGTCTCTACATTGCGGGCCTGAAAGGCTTGGAGTGAGCTGATGGCGTATTCTTTTTCTTCGGGGGTGGCGCGGATTACCTCATTGGGAATCAGTGTGGGCGAACCATCACTCCCCAAGAAGGTATTGACGCCGATCAACGGCAATTCCCCACTGAGTTTCTGGTGCTCATAATAGAGGGATTCTTCTTGAATTTTAAAGCGCTGGTATTGGCGCTCCATGGCCCCCAACACCCCGCCACGTTCAGAGATGCGGCGGAATTCAGCCATCACGGCTTCTTCGACCAGATCGGTCAATTCTTCGATGATAAAGGCCCCTTGCAGGGGGTTTTCATTCTTGGCAAGCCCCAACTCGTGGTTGATAATCAGCTGAATGGCCATGGCACGGCGTACCGATTCTTCGGTCGGGGTGGTAATGGCCTCGTCATAGGCATTGGTATGCAGGCTATTGCAATTGTCGTAAATGGCGTAAAGGGCCTGCAAGGTGGTGCGGATATCGTTGAAGGCAATTTCCTGGGCGTGCAGAGAGCGGCCAGAGGTTTGAATATGGTATTTCAGCTTTTGGCTGCGATCGTTGCCACCATAGACATGTTTGATGGCCTTGGCCCAGATTCGGCGGGCGACCCGTCCGATCACCGCATATTCAGGATCAACCCCATTTGAGAAAAAGAACGAGAGATTGGGGGCAAAATCATCGATTTTCATGCCGCGTGAAAGATAATACTCAACAAAGGTAAAGCCATTGGCAAGGGTAAATGCCAGCTGTGAAATCGGGTTGGCCCCCGCTTCGGCGATATGGTAGCCCGAAATGGAGACCGAATAGAAATTTTTGACCCGGTGATCGGTGAAATACTGCTGAATATCCCCCATCATGCGCAGGGCGAACTCCGTTGAAAAAATGCAGGTGTTTTGGGCCTGGTCTTCTTTGAGAATATCGGCCTGAACCGTCCCGCGTACACTGCTCAGGGCTTCGGCCCGCAGACGCTGGTAGACCTCGGCGGGCAGCACCTGATCTCCGGTTACTCCCAGCAAGAACAAGCCCAGGCCATCATTGCCTTCGGGCAAGTCTCCCTGGTAACGGGGGCGGGGCAGACCTTTGGCTGCATAGATCGCTTCAATTTGGGCTTCAACTTCTGCTTCCAGACTGTTTTCGTGAATATATTTCTCGCAGAGCTGATCGGTGGCCACATTCATATAAAACGCCAGCAACATAGGCGCAGGGCCGTTGATCGTCATCGAGACTGAGGTATTGGGGTGGCAGAGATCAAAGCCTGAATAGAGTTTTTTGGCGTCATCCAGGGTGGCAATGCTCACACCTGAATTGCCGACTTTGCCATAGATATCCGGGCGTGGATCGGGGTCTTCGCCATAGAGGGTGACCGAATCAAAGGCGGTTGAGAGGCGCTTGGCGGGCATGCCCAGCGAAACATAGTGAAAACGGCGGTTGGTACGCTCGGGGCCGCCCTCACCAGCAAACATACGTGTGGGGTCTTCGCCTTCGCGTTTGAGGGGAAAGACCCCCGCAGTATAGGGGAATTCACCCGGCAGGTTTTCTGTCATGCGCCATTTGAGCAGATCACCCCAATCCTGGGTTTTGGGCAGGGCCACGCGGGGGATTTTGCTTTGCGAGAGCGAGGTGCGGTAAAGCGGCTGGCGGATTTCACGCTGGCGTACATGGTAAACCAGTTCATCGGCGGTATAGGTTTTGACGATTTCAGGCCAGCTATCCAGCAGATTTCGGGTTTCTGGGCTGAGGTGTTTTTGTTTGTCTGCGTAAATCGCCTCCAATTCGGCGCGCAGAGGCTTTGCTTCAGGGGGCAAGAGTGCCAGACTGCCCTGGAGTTGAAAGAGCTGGCGGGCCAGGGTGCTCTGTTCTTCGGTCAGGCGTTGGTAGCGCAGGTGTTCGTCGGCAATTTCAGCCAGATAGCGGGTGCGCTCGGGGGGAATAATATATATTTTTTCTGTTTCGGCCAGGGGCATCTGCAATTGAGAGCTAAATTCTCCCTCACCGAGCTGATTGAGCCGCTCCATCAGGCGTTTATACAGTTGATTCACGCCAGGGTCATTAAACTGTGAGGCCATGGTGCCGATCACCGGCAGGGCTTCGTCTTCGAGCTGAAAGAGATTGCGGTTGCGGCGGTATTGTTTGCGCACATCACGCAAAGCATCGAGGGAGCCGCTCTTGTCGAATTTATTGATCGCGATCAGATCGGCGAAATCGATCATGTCGATTTTTTCAAGTTGTGAGGCGGCTCCATAATCGGAGGTCATGACATAGAGGCTCAGATCGCTGTGCTCAATGATTTCGGTATCGGATTGGCCAATGCCTGAAGACTCCAGCAGAATCAGATCATAGGCAGCGGCTTTGCAGACCAGCAAAGCGTCACGCACATGTCTGCTGAGGGCCAGATTGGATTGGCGTGTGGCCAGGGAGCGCATATAGACGCGTGGGTTGTGAATGCTGTTCATGCGAATGCGATCGCCCAGCAAAGCACCCCCGCTTTTGCGCCGGGTGGGGTCAACCGAAACAATCGCCAGGGTCTTATTGGGAAAATCACGTAAAAAACGGTGAACGAGTTCATCGACCAGTGAAGATTTTCCTGCACCACCCGTTCCAGTAATGCCGACCACGGGCACATTTTTAACTTCTGAGCGAGAAACCAACTGTGCTTCGATTTGGCTGGCAGCCTCAGGATGATTCTCGGCCAGGGTGATCAATTGGCCAATCTGCAGGGGTGATTTGACCTGCAGATCGTGTAAGGCTTTTTCAGGCACCGTGGTTGCGAAATCACATTTTTCGAGCAGATCGTTGATCATGCCCTGCAGACCCAGTTCACGTCCATCGTCAGGGGAATAGATCCGGGCAATGCCATAGGCATGCAGTTCCTGAATCTCACTGGGTAGAATTGTGCCGCCACCGCCTCCAAAAATGCGGATATGGCCAGCTCCTTTTTCCTGGAGCAGATCATACATATATTTGAAGTATTCGAGATGACCGCCTTGATAAGAGGTGACGGCAATGCCTTGAACGTCTTCCTGAATTGCGCAATCGACAATTTCTGCGACGGAGCGGTTATGCCCCAGGTGAATCACTTCGGCACCTGTCATCTGCAGGATTCTGCGCATGATATTGATGGCTGCGTCATGACCGTCAAAAAGCGAGGCTGCGGTCACCAGGCGAATCGGGTTTTGGGGAATATAAGCTTCCCGTTCAGGGGCATGGTACATGAGAAATCATCCTTTCACGGCACTCTGCCTACATTATACGTGATGATTTCCTCTATCCGGGGCTGAACCCCCAAGGCTTAATTGGATTCCTCACCCCATTTTTGCAGGCCTTCTTTGATCCGGGCAAAGCTGTTATTTTCTTCCTTGGGGCTGTCTTCACGGAAAATGGCCAGCAAATAGGCTGTCCAGAGATAGGGTTCAAGAAAGATTCTCTCTGTGCTTAAACTGGTTTTGTGAAAGTGCAGAGCACTCTTTTCAAGGTATTCCAGGCGCATTTCCGAATTGCCCTGCAAACAGAGCGAGATATAGCGCAGGGCAAAATAATTGGCGCAGAGAAAGTGGTAGTTCGATTGGGTCGTTGAATTGGTAAGAAAATAGAGGGTCTCCAGATTCATATCGCTGAAAACCCCTAAGCGAGCCAATAATTGAGGCAAAAGGAAATAGGTACTCGTAAAGGATTCATTGAATTGGGCATCTGGTGAGTAAAGGCCCGCATTCTGGGTCAGGTTTTGGTAACTGAGAAAATGAGAACGAATGCCCATTGCCAAATCGCGCGTGTATTTCTGCAAGGCTTCTGACTCTTCCTGTTGCGAGGCATCGGCTCCCTGCAGCGTGAGTTCTCCCTCGGCGTTGATGCCAAATAAATTGCGCAGATTATTCATCGCTTTGAGTTTTTGCTTGCTTTTGAGCATGATTTGAGGAATATCGCGGATTCTGCGCGCTGAGCGGGCCACTTGAACTGAACGGAAATAGCGGAAAATAAAATGGGATTGCCAGATTTCCTGGTACAAATACCGCACTCTTAAGTCTTCGCGTTCCAAATATTTAACGTCAATAAACCATTCTTCTTGTTTGAGATCTGCCAGTGCAGTCCGCAGTTCCTGAAGAACCTGTCCCAGTTGTTTGAAATCGGCTTGAATTTCCTCAAGGGAAGAAGCCAACGGTGTGCGCCCATAGCGATGATTAAACAGTTGAAACAGGGGGGTAAAATGACTCAGGGTAAGATGCAGACGAAGTTGCTGAAATTGGGAGGCCGGTAGTTTATTTTTAAGCTGGATTTCCAGTCGCCTCCATTCCTGTAGTCCCTCCTCAAGTGTTCGGCATGACTTTTGCAGCATTTCCAATTGGCGTGTGCGGCTGTTTTCCTGGGTGGATTGGGCCGAGAGCAGTTTGCTTTGCAGAATATAGTGGATCAGCTTTTGTGCGCCGGTGAGCCGTACTTTTTCGAGGGCATCCTGGGCATGCATAATCGCCATTTGCATTTCACCCAATTGCATATAACAGGAAATTTGATTGGCCCGTATAAAAAAGTCAGAGGGTTTTTCGAGGGCCTGTCGTCCCAGATTTTGCAGATACTCCTGCTGATGAAAGCCCATGCTGGATTGTTTGGGAGAGCTTTCATAGAGATAGAGGCGGCTGAGTTGTGAGCGTTCTTCTGGGCTGATACCCAGGGCTTGAAAGAGCAAGCGGAGTTTAACTTTACTTAAGCGAATATAGCCACGTTCCAATTGTGAAATGGTGCTTTGACTGAACTCTTCACCAGGCAATTCTTTTTGAATGAGCTGGGCCATTTTTTCAGCCAATTCAATTTGAGAGAGTCCCTGTTGTTTGCGTACACGCTTCAGGTATTGACCAGCATCCAGAAAGGGCGTGGATTTGTTGGACATGCTAAAAGTTATTCTCTTTTTTTTCTTTCAGTGTATTTTAAAATTGTTTTTTCAATTTCTGCATTCAGTTTACTGTGAGTCTGAATTTTCAGGAATTACTCCATATGTTGAATAATGCAAAAATTTGGGTTTTTTCTAAAAAATATGAATTTTCTCAAGGGCAGATTTTAAGAAGGTCTGTTTTATTTCTAATTAATAAGGAAAAATGATTTTTTTTACAAAATATAACCCTTGATTCAAATAATGAGTCAAGGGTTATATATGTGTTTTATTGAAGGTTAAGCTCCTCGTCGTCAACACAGGAGCAGGGCTTAACCTGAAGTTCAGCCAAAGAAAGCCCGTGCGCCTCGGAAAACACGATCGCGTAATCCGCTGGCTTCATAAAGCTGGCTGCCTCCCAAACCCCCCAGGGCACCGGCCACTGCTGCGCCAATTGTGAGGGGAAGCCCGGTGACCCCCAAAGAGCCCAGGGCCAGTGAGGCGGCTCCAGCTCCGATGCCTGCTGTAGATCCGGCCAGAAGTCCACCCACGCTGTCAGTGGTGATATTGCTGACTGCATCTCGTGCGCTGATTTTCCCACCTGCGACGGCTGCAAAGTTTTGAAAGGTTGAGACGGCACCTGTAATGCCGGCACTCAGCCCCCCGGCCTTCAGACTGGCTTGTCCCAGACCTTTCAGGCCAGCAAGGGTCAGACCATTGGTTTTGAGGTTTTGCAAAGCTTCAGTGAACTGGCCCTGGTATTTATGGCCCACAATGCCACCAATCAAAAGATCGCCGACAGGCCCTGTGCGAATTTGCTCAGGAATATAGCTGTCGTGATGTTCTGGCCTGGATGGGGGGCCAGGACAAAAGGGGACTGCCGGAGCTGGCAGCAATTGAGGCAAAGGCAGAAGTACCGGATTTTGAACCCGGTAGCTGGTAGTTACCGTTGTGCGGGTGGTCATTGTGGTTTGCAAGGCCAGGGGTCTCCTTAAGCTCTTGATTACTTACCAATTACTTTGATTACCAAAGCTTGGTATATGCTTAACTACTTATATCCCCCACAGGCCATCAAAACTTGAGTTAACAAGTTTAAGTGAAGTTTAAAAAAGAAATAAGTTAAACCTAAATCATGCGAAATCGAGTTTTTACCCCTCTGATTTGCAAAAACCAAGCAGAGAGGAGAAACTGTTTGGGCTTTTAGCTCAGTAAACCCAGGGAATAAGCCTATAAGGGGTCTTCTGGGCGTATGCCCTGTAGCCCTCAAGATTTTCGTTTAAAAAACGATCCTCAAGTTGGGTTCTGAGCAGTATCAGGGCGATACCCAGAAGGGTGGGAAGAAACGCAGTATAGGCGTTCATGATCAGAGGAAAACCCAGATTCGCAAGGATCAGGCCGAGGTAGCCGGGGTGTCTGACGACCCGATAAAGTCCTGAAGCGCAGACCTGGTGTCCGATTTCTGTTTGCAGTCTGACCGTGCTTGAAAAGAAGGCATTTTCTCTTTTGGCAAAGGCAAAAATAAGTTGACCTGTCAAAAGGAGCAGCACACCGATCACGGTTAGGCTCAGGGGAACCTTGCCTGTCCAGTGAAATCTTCCTGAATCCAATCCCGCCACAAAAAAAGTCACAAGACTGAGAATAAACGTCAGACCCAGAATTTTTTTATCCCAGTCCAAGCCGTTTTGGGCTGTTTTCATGCGTTCTTCTGTTAGTGTTGAACCTTTGGGAAGCAGCAGGTGGTTGAAGGTGGTGCCGATCAGGGCGGCGACCAAATACAAGAAGCCTTGCCAGTACCAGAGTTTCCCAGCACCCAGAAAGATAAAGGCCGAAAAGAAGATGAGGCCGAGATAGCTTGCGATGATTGCTTTTGATTTCTGCATTTTTGCTTTCTAAGTGAATCTTCAGTCTTGATTCAGACTCAAATATTCGCCCCCCACTCCCAAAGCAAAGCCCACCCCTGTCGAGATCCAGCCTACCACTTCCAGGCCTGCGGCAATTGGGAGGCCTGCGCCTGTGGCCGCTGCTCCTGCTGACCAGACCCCAATGCTGGCATCGAAGCTGTTGAGCCAGGCTGAGGCTTGAAAAGCCGTTGCGGCCAGGGAGTGGTTTAATTTTTTTTCTTGTGCGGCCCGTTTAAAATCATCTTGGGCTCCCAGGGCAGAAATGCCAGCTCCAATCACTGGAACAGAGGCTGCTAAAGTGCGGGAAGCTCGGCGGGTCGCAGCCCGGCCCAGATGGCTTGAGGCCCTTGTCACCGCGCGGTTTAAAACAGGGACTGTCTGTTTAACGCTCGCTTCGCTGCCCTCCTCGATCAGGGTTTTGGCGCTTTCATTGAGCACAATCGAACCTGTTTGCTCTGAGAGAAAGGGAATATCTGGATTTGCTTGACCTTGAGCGGGTAGGTGTGGATTCAAACGGTTTTGAACAGGTTCTTTTGCCGGTTGATGAGGGGGAGAAGGTGGTTTTTGAACAGGTTCTTTGGCCCTTGTTCCAGGGAGCCGTTGAGCTTGAGTGTGGACAGCAGAGATCGAACCCATGGGCAATTTTCCTATTGAAATAAGCCTTTCCCGTTTAGCATACGAAAGTGTGAAAAACAGGTCAAGAGCAAGGTGCTTCTAATTTACTTATTGCTTCCAAATTTAAATCAAAGCTTGTCGTTTGCATTCTGCTTCCAACCAGGCAAAACGTTCTGAAATGCTTTTCAAGATTGCTTGTTTGGCCTGTGCATACTCCTCAAAACGCTCGGCATTTCCACGCATTTCACTGATCTCAGGGTATTGGCGTTCACAGAGGTAGTGTAAATAATTGACGCAAACTCGCTCCAATACACGGGGGTGGGCTTGTGCTGAAATATACTCTGCTTCTGCAAAGAGATCATCAAGGCGCGCAGCTTTTTCGCGCTGCTTCGTATTGTGAAAGCGGCAGGCTTGTGCAATCAGCGTCTGGGGGCTGAAGGCCGTGAAGCGAAAGGTATAAACGGGTGTGTCTGGCATAGGTTTTCCTCTTGGGAACTCTTTTCAGAATAATACAGTTTCTTGAAAGTGGGGTTTTGCACAATGATTTTTTTACTGAGGGGGGGTTGGGACTTTACTTTGTATTATAAAGTAGTTTATTATTATTTTAAATTACTTTGTTATATAAAGTTCTTTAGGAGTTTAATCATGGAATCCCCTCCCCCCCTCTCTCCCAATCTGGGTTGGCAGGATCTTCTGCAATCCTGGCGTCGTTTGCGTGCTTCGATTACGTTTAAATTGTTTTCCATGCTGTTCTTATTTCTGCTCTCTATGATTCCTGTGGCTTTTGTGCAGGGCCTGGTGCATGAGCGTGAAGGTCTGCAACACAGTGCGAC
The DNA here is from genome assembly GCA_002783405.1 of bacterium (Candidatus Blackallbacteria) CG13_big_fil_rev_8_21_14_2_50_49_14. Lineage (NCBI taxonomy): Bacteria > Candidatus Blackallbacteria > bacterium (Candidatus Blackallbacteria) CG13_big_fil_rev_8_21_14_2_50_49_14. The sequence continues at coordinate 76,232 of PFGG01000080.1, forward strand.
TGAAGAGATCAATCGAAAATGGGCAGATCCGCAGACGCTGACAGGGCCGATTCTCACGCTTCCCTACCGACGTGAAATTCTGATGGATAAGGGCAAAACCAAAACCACAATTGAATACCTTCATTTTTTACCCCAGCAGCTCACCGTCAACGGTGTCTTGAATCCTGAAATACTTCACAGGGGGATTTACACCATGACGGTTTATACCTCAGATATTCAGCTTGAGGGTAAATTTTCGCCGAATCAGTTTCAGCATTTACCGGTTGAAGCCCAGAATCTGCTCTGGGATCAGGCCTTTGTTTCAACGGGTATTTCAGATTTACGCGGAATTAAAGAAACGGTGACTTTAAATTGGGCTGGTAAGCAGCACGCTATGGATCCGGGCACGGTCACCGATCATCTTTTTACTTCTGGGATTCATACCCCTGTGCGCTTGACTGAAAACGTGAGTAAAAAAACGCTTGCTTTTCAAATGCGTTTGAAATTGAAAGGCACCCAAAAGCTTTTCTTTGTGCCTGTGGGACAGGAAACCACGGTCAAGCTCAAGGCTCCCTGGTCGAATCCCAGTTTTGATGGCGCATTTTTGCCCGATGAGCGCAAAATTGGGGCCCAAGATTTTACGGCCAGTTGGAAAGTTTTACACCTCAATCGTAATTTTCCGCAGCTTTGGAATGGCAAGCAATACAGTTTTGAAAATTCCAGTTTTGGGGTTTGGTTGATTCAACCTTTGAATCATTACCACAAGGTTTTGCGTTCTGTGAAATATGCTCTGTTTTTTATTGGCTTGACCTACCTTACCTTTTTCTTTGTCGAGATTTTGACAGGGCGTATGGTTCACCCCCTGCAGTATTTGCTGGTGGGTTTTGCGCTCTGTGTTTTTTATACCTTGTTGCTTTCGATCTCAGAAATTCTGGGCTTTGAAAAAGCCTATCTGATTGCTGCCGCCATGACGATTGTCTTGATTACGGCCTATGCCGCAGGATTTTTGCGCAGTTGGCCTTTAACGGTTGTGATGGGAGGGATACTAAGCGCGCTTTATGGTTTTATCTATGTGATTATCGACCAACAGGATTACGCGCTTTTAATTGGCAGCTTGGGTCTCTTTGGCGTTTTGGCGCTGGTGATGTTTTTCTCGCGGCGGTTGGAACCCGCTCTTCCAAACGCAAGCGTCGAACTCAGCTGAGTTTTGGCCCAACTGATAAAAGCCCCCGGAATTTCCAGGGGCTTTTTGATGTTTTTGCGGTTTTATTTATTTTTAATCGCGGCGCCAGTGAAACCACCGACAGCCCCCAGAGCTGCGCCCAGAGCTGCGCCTCCAGCCAAGGTTTTTAAATCGAGGGCTTTGCCGCTTTTGACACTCAAAGCTGTCAGTGCGACGGCTCCTGCAACAGCACCAGTTGCTGCACCTGCCATGGCGCCTCCTGATTTGCTATCTGCAACTGCACCGGCAACAGCGCCACTGAGTCCGCCAATAGCCATACCGGCCATGGCGCCTCCGCCTGCATTCAGAGCAGAAAGCAGAACACGATGGAAAGCTGGAGCGTCTTTTAAACCAGCAAAGGTCATGATGCCTACGCCGGTGGCGGCAAGCAGACCGGTTGCCTGAGCACCCGTTACAGCACCTGTTAACGTATTGGAGAAGGTATCCAAAGCGCCTTTGGTTTCGGCTTTTGCGGGAGCGGGTTTTTCTGTTTGGGGGGCTACCTGTTTGGGAGCACTGGATTGAAGCATAACGGCGGTATTGTTGATTGCTTGAATAGACATTTTTAATTTCCTCTACGCGGGTTTTGATAGTTTGATTATCCGCAAGCGGCCTTCATTTCTGACGTAAAGAAAATTAACTGTGATTTAAGCTTGCATGAATTTCTGGTGATTATAATCCGCCTGAAATTTCAAAGGCCTGGCCGGTGATGGCGGCTGCTTGAGGGGAAACCAGGTAATTGACCATTTCTGCGACTTCTTCGGGCTCTATCCATCGACCGAGTGGAACCGCACGCAGTTCTTCTTCTTCAAAGAGCTCGGCAGGGAGATCATAGTGCTCTGCAATGGCGGCCATGCTTTGTTTGCCCATATCGGTGCGTACCCAGCCAGGGCAGACCGCATTGACAGTAATGCCCCAGGGCATGACATCCTGTGCCAAGGCGCGGGTCAACCCAACGACGCCATGCTTGGCCGCGCAATAGGCAAGAGAATGACGGATGCCTTTTAAACCCAAAACAGAGGAAATATGTACGACCCGACCGCCCCCTGTTTTGCGCATTTCAAGCACGGCGGCCCGAGAACAGAGATAGGTTCCATTCAGATTGGTGGAAATAGTGCGTTGCCAGACCTGTAAGTCCTGATCGCTTTCCAGATTGCTGAAACCTGAAACACCGGCCGCAGTGACCAGAATATCCAATCTTCCACTTTCGGCGACAATTTTTGCAAATACTTCGTCGACCTCCCAAGGAGAGGTTACATCCAATTGTTGCGCTTTGACGGGCAAGCCTTCCTGCTGCAATTCTTTGCAGGCTTGTTCAAGACGCTCTCGATTCTGGGCGCAAAGCCAAGTCGTGATACCCTGTTGTGCCAGTGAACGTGCAATCGCTTTGCCTATCCCTCGGCTGCCGCCTGTCACCAGGGCGATCATGCGGGGGAGGGTTCTGTGCCACTGGGGCGTGCAGGGGCAGCCGGGCGCTCAAAGGGCAGCATCAGCTTCCACAGTGCTTTCAGCTCAGGAGAAACCTCAAGGATTTGTCGGTTGTGACTGTGCACGATCAAGGTATTGCCATTGGGCATGCGTTGAGCGTAGGAAGGGGAACCGTATTTGATTTCCTTGCGTCCCGAGCATTCCCAGACAATTTCGGCCTCAGAATTGACTTCAATCACGCGGTCATTGCGTGTATCTGCAATCAAGGTATTGCCATTGCTTAAGCGAGAGGCAAATTCTGGATAGCTCAAGTGTTGGCCATCTTCTCCAGAGGTTTTGCGTTCACCAAATTTCCAGACGACCTGGCCCTCCTGTGAAATTTCGAGTACTTGGTGTACCGCCCAATCGGTAAACAAAATATTGCCCGATTCAAGCTTGCTGGCTTGATAGGGGCCCGTCAGGTGTTCTACCCCCTCATAAATCCAGACAATTTCGTTGGTTGGGCTCAGTTCAAAAATGCGGCTATTGCCCTGATCCACGATCAGGGTATTGCCATTGCCCAGGCGCTGGGCCCAACGGGGTCGGTTCAGACCTTTGTTGTCATTGAGGGCCTTGCCGGTTTCACCAAATTGCCAGACAATTTTGGCTGTTTTGGGATCAATTTCAATCACGCGGTGCTGGTCAGTATCTGCTACCAAAATATGACCTGAGAGCATGCGGGTACAGGAGTGTGGTTTGAGCAAGACCTCCCCTTCTTTTTCGCCATAACGCCAATCCATGCGCCCTTCCCGATCCACTTGCAATACCCGGTTTTTGGTGCGCTCTACCAAATAAAACTGCAGCGGATCGAGGGTTGGTTTGCCCAAGAGAGTCACATGGGCCTTATTGCTGGTTGAGGTGCGCATACTGGATATGCGTTTGGCAATCAGTGCCTGTACCGCTTCAGATTTGGAGGCCGCTGCAAGTTCTTCTTCGCTTTTTTCAAGACGCATATAGGGGTTGCGTACCCCGTGTTTGACAAAGCGTTTGGTGGCCTGTTCTGTTTTCAGAACGGCTTTGGCCTTTTCAAAATCCGACATTTGGCAGCCCCAAACAACCTTTTTCTCGCGGGTATCGTATTCAAACAGGGAGCTTTCTCCCAAAACTGTGACGACTCCATTGGGCAGATAGGTGGCCCGAAAGGGGGAATCCATATGGTATTCTTCGGGGCCAGAATTGGTAAAGTGTTCCCAGAGAATTTTGCCCTCAGGATCCAGTTCCAGAATGCGTAAATTGCCAGCATCTACGATCAGGGTATTGCCATTGTCGAGGCGTTGTGCCGATTGGGGATAGCTGAGATAACCGGGTTCCAGACCGTAGCCGCCTGAGTCTTTATTCTCAGGATTGCCGTATTGCCAGACCAACTGCATGTTTTCAAGCTCAAGAATACGGTGGTTGCCGGTATCTGTGATCAGCAGGTTGCCATTGGCGAGACGTTGAACGTCGCTGGGCATATTTAACATGCCATCTGCTACGCCTGCTTCGCCCATCTTGCCATACTGCATGTGCAGATCAGAATCCTTATCCACCTCAATCACACGGTGATGGCCCTGATCCACAATCAAGACGTGGTTTAAACCATTGGCTGTCGCACGCACAGGGTTTTTCAGACGGTGCTCAGAAGATTTGCCTTGATCATATTCCCAAAACAGACGGCCACTGGGGGTAATTTCCATGATCCGACCGAGACTGTAGTCGGTAATCAAGGTATTGCGGGTGGCCAGACGCACGGCGTCACGGGGAAAGGCAAATTCAATCGAAGCTTCAGTGAGCATGTCCTTGCCCATGGTCCAGAAAATATGCTTTTGCTCATCGACTTCTAAAATCCGTTTGCCTTCGATATCGATCAAGAGGAAATGGCCTGCGGTCAGGTTATCGAGCGGACGAATCGAAGCAATACTGATAATGCCACGTTTGAGCAATTCTTCAGGGCGCTCAATTTCATAGCCGCAATAGGAGCAGATATAGCTGCCAAACAAGGGCTTTGAGCAATTGGGACAATTGGAGGGAACGGTTTTTAAGCCTGCCTTGACCAGGCTGTCGCGCTCATGCTTGTGCAGCATATCTTCCATTTGTTCGCGCAGAATGACGATATCCAGATGGTATTCTTCAACCACGTTTTTGAGTTTAATCACCGCACCGGTATACCATTCCAGTTCGTTGCGGGCACGGGTGGCCGCAGATTTCACGCGCATCAGGTTTTCGGTTAAATCAGGGTCATTGAGCAATTCCACTTGCCCTTTGGATTGCATATAGAGATTGTCAGCGCAAATTTTGAGAATCAGTTCATCGGCCACAGGCGAGACATTCCATTGGGGGGCCTTTTCGGGCTTAAAGGGAGGCGGGCCACCCTCTTCTGCCTCTTCATCCTGCTCCTGGACTTCTTCTTTCTCGCGCTGCATCTCTTCAAAGGCCCGCTGTTCCAGGTCGAGTGTAGGCACTGCTGCCTGTTGGCTTTCCTGCTGGCGCATGGATTCTTCAAGGGCTTTTTGACGCACGGCAATTCGGGCATCGCGCACCGCCTCTTCTGAAACCAAGCCTTGGCTGAGGAGAACATCGAGAACGGTTTGGTTTTTTGCCACAATTGGGTTGATACCTAAAAAATTGAGCGAGGCAGGTCGGGTGCCATCTTTAATCGAAAAACGCTGGGTTGTCTTTTGACGGGGGGCATCAATCACCGTGATAATTGGGGTAAAGGGTTCCGGCTCGTTCAGATAGGTCATAAAAACGAGATTTTCGCCATCGGGAGAGAGCCCCATCAAATCCACGGGGGCGTCACTGTTGACACTGAATAAATCGCCCTTGATGGCAATGTCTTTGCTCATCTGCTCGTTGTTCAGGTCGATGACCTTTAAGCCCGGATTGGGTTTTGTGGCCAGTACAAACAGAAAATCTTCATCTTTGCTGAGCAGGCAATTGCCCAATAATCCCACGCCGGGTGAGATTTTATGACTGCCTTGATCCTCCAGGTTCAGCACGGTAATACCTGTGCTGTTATCGGTGATATAGAGCTTTTTCCGTTTTTCTGAGAGGCAGATATTGAGGCCTTTGCTTGAGCCTGGATTGCGGCTTGAAACAGATTTGAGCAGGCTTCCACTTTCAAGGTCTAAAATATGAACCTGGCCTGCGCCGCGATCCGCTACGGCGCCTAGTTTTCCGCCATAGCTCAGAAAAAAGTCGAGGGGTCTGTTGTTCATTCCCTGGCGGGGGAAGGCGTTCCAGATAAAGCTGTGGCCCAAGGGCAGATGGTGTTCTTCGAGAAACTTGCCTGTCCAGCAGGGGCCTTGCGGACTGTAAAGAACAGAGAGTTCTGACGATAGCTCCCAAGCGATATCCTCAACCTTTTTGGCGCTTTCCTGGCTGAACAGGGTCAAATGCGTGCCTGCGGCTTCCCATTCATTCTGGCTCAGGGGTTTGTCTGCGCCTTCTGGTTTGGGCAGTTGGATTTGGAAGATTTCCGTGTCCTCAGGATAAGAGAACGCCCGAAACTGGTAAGTATTTTGGTCGAGTAGATAGCGTTTGCCTGAGAGGGCTTCTTGCCCTGCTTTCAGGTTTGCAGCGATCAGATCAGCTGCTTCCTGCACCTGTTCTGAACGAATTGCTTCGCGTGTGATCAATTCCTCGAGAAGGGGGTCCTGGAATGCATTTTCAGCTGCCATTGCTTTGCCTCTTTCCCTTACAAACTCTGTTTTAAAACCATTTTACCATGGGGATCCAGAAACGCTGAGCAGAGTTACAAAGCAAGCCCTGATTTTAGCTATCGGTATTTTCAGGCTCTGACAAAGGCTCTTCGGGTAAGGAACTCGCATTTTGAGTAAAAGGAAGGCTTTGAAGCTCTTCAAGCAGGGCAGGCAAGTCCATGCTGGCTGCATTGATTTCAATCTGAATATCGGCTTCTTCAGCGTTTTCGATTTCTTCGCGCAATTCATCTCCGTTTAAAAAACGGCCTTTTTTTTCTGCCTGCAAAGTTTCGGTTTCCGAAGTTTCTTCAGCAAAAGGAAAGAGCTCTGCAGGAGATTTGAGCAATTGCTCAACTTCTTCCAAACTTGATTGAATTGAGTCGTTTTCTTCCTGTTTAAACACATCTTCCATCAGCATGCGGTTTTCCATGGCATGGAGAAAATAGCCGGTGAGCATGGCTGAGGCCAAAAGACTTTGCATATTTTCTTTGCTGGCGGAAATCGTAGTCGTGAAATCGCTACCTGGTAAATAGCCCAAAAGCGCCTGTACATTCATGCCAATCATTTGCTTGACGTCAGGGTTGATTTCTGAGGCCATTTTTGCCATGTCTTGCACAGAGCGTGATTGAATATATTGATGAAGACGGTTGCCTGTAAAGCCGGGATTGTTTTCATCAGGGGGAATCTTAAAAAATCTCAACATCCAAGATGTCCTGAAAGTATTTCAATTTCTAGTTTATCCCAATCCACCCCTAATTTCAAACCTGTTTGCGGGCCAGAAACATACCGTCCCGTATGCTGAGCATGACGGATTCAACGCGGGAATCCTGTCTGGCATGCTGGTTAAAGGCCACAATGGCATGGTCACTTTCCCGCTCTGGGTTCAAGACTCTGCCACTCCAAAGTACATTGTCGACAATAATCAGCCCGCCTTTTCTGATCAGGGGAACCACGGCTTGCCAGTAAGCAATATAGTTTGTTTTGTCGGCATCAATAAAAGCCAGATCAAACTCGCCTTCCAGTTCTGCAATTGTTTCTAAGGCGGGGCCCATTTTGAGCTGAATTTTTTTTCCGTGGGGGCTTTGTGCCCAGCTTTTCTGTGCCAGGCGGGTGGATTCGGGATTGATATCGCAGGTGATAAGCTCCCCGTCTTCAGGCAAACCTTCGGCCATGCAGAGGGCGCTGAAGCCTGTAAAGGTACCGATTTCCAGAACTCGGCGGGCCTGACTCAACTGAACCAGAAAACGCAGCAAAGTGCCTTCGAGTTGGCCGGTCAGCATTTCGGGAAATTCTGTCTGGGCAAAGGTCTCTGAAATCAGGTTTTCCTTCAGAGAGCTTAAAGGGGTGGTATGCGCACGGCAATAGTTTTCAATATCTGTTGGAACAATGGGTTTCATGGGGGGATTCCTTGCAGGTGAGATGAAAATATTATGCCATGAATCAGCAAGGCTCTCTTGTTTTGGTGCTTAAATCTGCTACGATCTGGGGAAATAGTCTGTTTCAATCCGTGTTTAGAAGCCTGAAGGCTCTGTTTTTCAGGGCTACGCACTTATTTCGGATATGGTATAATGGCTCAGGATCATGCAAGGATAAAGTTGAATATTTTCATGGCAGAACCGAAATCACCCTTTTCATCCCCTTCTTCTTCCGGGTCAGAGTCTGCTTTTTCTCTTCCTGAGGAAGAACTGCGCAGGGATTCTGGGGGAGATCTCATTTCTCCTGAAGCCTATGCGCACCTTCGGCAGGGAATCTCACTTTTTAAGCAGCAACGCCTTGAAGAGTCTGAAAATGAAGTTGTTCACGCGATCGATCTGCATCCGCCCTTGTCTCCGCTTTACAATGTTTTTGCACTTTTAAAAATAGCCCGTCGTGCGGTAGACTCCCTCAAACAGTCTGTTTATCTGGCTTTAACCACCAGCCCTGAGTTTATGGATGAATTTGTGCGTGAAGGCATTAAACTTTTGGCTGAAGAACGTTTTGCTGAAGCCGAAGAACAATTTAAAAAGGCGATTGCACTCAACCCCAACAATACCGATGCGCATTTTCGTTTGGGTTTTACCTATGTGTCTCAAAAAAATTACAGCCGTGCGATTGAAGTTTTCGAACAATTGATTCTGATGGACCCTGAAAATCTCAATGCCTTTTTTATGTTGGGCATGGCCTACAGCGAAATGCGCGAATACTACCCTTCAATTTCCAATCTGCAATATGCACTGCGCTTGGAGCCAGCTTTTGTTGAGGCCCGTCTGACCTTGGCCGATGCCTATCATAACCAGGGTAAATATTTAATCTCTCTGCGTGAATTGGAACATCTTGAGGGCCTCATTCCTCAAGAAGATACCACCTATCTGCACCGCGGCATGATTTTGCTTGAACTTGAGCGTTTCGAAGAAGCGGTTCCTTATTTTGAAAAGGTGATTGAGCTAAAACCCGATGTGATCGAAGCCCATGAGCTGTTGGTGGGGCTTTATGAGAACCTTGGCAATTTCGAACGCGCGATGTTTCTGGCTGAACGGACATTGGCTCTGCAACCTGAAAACCAGGATATGCAATACGCTTTGGAACGACTCCAAAACAAGCTTTCACCTTCTGCTTAACGCTTAAATGTCTGTTTCTGAACTGCAAGCGCGTCTCAAAAGCGCTTATGCGCTTCTGTTCTCAGGTCAAATTGCTTCTGCCCGCCAGATCCTTGAGGCGCTTCAGCTTGAATTTCCGAGTGAGCCCGATATCTGGAATGGTTTGGGGCTTTTGAGTGAACAGATCGGAGAACGTGCTGCTGCCCAGGCTTATTATCTTGAGGCCTTGCGCTTAAATCCTGCCGAGGCTGAATACCACAACAATCTGGCTTTGCTTTTAGAGCAGCAGGGAGATTCCCTGGCTGCTCTTATGCATTTTGAAAGAGCCTTTCAACTCTCTTTTTCTGCCCACAGTGCCTATAATCTGGTGAAAGCCTTCTTGCGGGCTGAAAAGCAGGATGAGGCCTGTGAGGTCTGCCGTCAGCTTTTGATGCTTGAACCTGAACATCTTTTTTTTCACCAGTGTTTATTCGAACTGTGGCATGATCTCTCTGCTCAGATTCTTTGGTATCAGCAGCTTTTGCGTCGTCATACCCTGTCTGGACAGGCCTGCTATTTTCTGGCCTGTCTTTATGAGCAAGAGAACCAGACTCAAAAATTCTTGTATTATCTGGATCTCAGCCTTGAGCTGCTGCCTGATTGGGAATTGCCCCGGCGCCAGAAGATGCTCGCCTCGCTGAAGCTAGATTATTTTGAAGCGCAGAACCAGGCGCGTCAAATTTACACGGCGAAACCTTCTCAAGGAAATCGCCTGATGCTGTTTAATCTTTTGCCCGCTCCTGTCTTTGCCAGCCGCCAGGCACAGCAGACTGCACTCTTGGAGTTCGAAGCTTTACTCGATCAGGCTTTGCAGCGGTCTGAGCCCCTTCAGGATTTTCGTTTGATGAGCCTGCATTTTTATCTGGCGTATCAAAATCTTGAGGATCGGGTGTGGAATGAGCGCATTTACCGCCTTTACCAACCCTTGATTCCGGCTTTGTCTCAGGAGCTTTCGCTGCGCTCGAACGGGCCGCGCCGGATCGGGATTGTCTCCCGCTTTCTCTATCGCCATGCGGTTACTTTTTGCTTCGGTGGCATTTTTGAGGAGTTGGCACGCCATGCTGAAATTGAACTCTTCTTTTTTCCGATTCATGAACAGACGTATCAACCCGATCAAACACTTTTAGATTTTCAGGGGGGTGCCAAGCAGGTGATTCCTCTTTCGCTTGCGCAATCTGTATTGCAATCTGCGCAACAGATTCGCCAGACTGAACTGGATCTTTTAATTTATCCTGAAATTGGCATGGATCCCATGGCCTATATGTTGGCTTATAGCCGTTTGGCACCTGTTCAGCTTATGCTGGCGGGTCATCCGCTTACGAGTGGGATTGCTTCGCTTGATTATTTTGTCACCAGCCAAGAATTGGAACTGCCTAGCTGTCAGAGCCACTATTCTGAGCAATGGGTGGGCTTACCGGGCTTGATTCAGTATGCCCGGCCAGCACTTCCGGTTTTTCGTTCGCGAAGCGATTTGGGTTTGCCAGAGGATCAGCATTTGTATTTTTGCCCCATGACCCTGTTTAAAATTCACCCGGATCTGGATCTCTGTTTTGCAGAAATTTTACGCCGTGATCCCAAAGCCCAAATTGTGTTGTTCCGCTATTTGAATACCTCTTGGCATGAGGTTTTGCAAAGGCGTTTTGCCCATGAGATGCCTGATGTGGCTGAGCGGATTCAGTTCTTGCCTTTTCAGAGTTTTGAGGGTTTTCTGCAAATCTTACGTCATGCCGATTTGGTGCTGGATTCGCTCTATTTCAGTGGCGGCAATACTTCTTTTCTGGCTTTTGCCCTGGGGGTGCCCGTGGTGACCCTGCCTTCTGCTTATCTCAAAGCACGTTCTACCCTGGGGCTTTATCAGCGCATGGGGTTGAACCAGACAGTGGCGAATAGCCGTGAGGATTATATTGAAAAAGCCCTGGCTTTGGGAACCGACCCAGACTGGAGAAAGACCTTTTCGCAGCTGATTCAGGCGCGATCTGCGCTGATCTTTGATCAAACAGAATGGAACGGGGCTTTTCAAAACTGGCTTTTGCAGATGATCGCCTGAACCCAGGCCTGTTGATTTTGGCAAAAGAAAAAGCCCTCAGCTGAGGGCTTTTTCTTTGTGAAAATTTTAACGAACGAGGTTGATAACGGTATCCAGATTGGTTTGGTGTACAGAAATCACCTTGCTGACCGCGCTGAAGAATTTCTGAGCCAGTGAAAGTTCGGGCAGGGTCTGAGACAGTGAGCTGTTTGAACTTTCCAGACTTTGAGAAATAACGCGGGCATCCCCTGCGGCCAGGGCCGTCATCACCGAATCGGCTGTCGATTCAAAGACGGTTGAACCATAGCGGCTGAAACGCAGAAAATTGGGGGTAGAGGTATTGAATACATCGGTTTCATCAAAGATATGCACACCTGCTGCAAAGGCTGTGGCATTGACGACAATCAAACCGTTGGTCACGTCCAGAATGGCACCACGGCCATTCAAGTCAACCAGATAAAGGCCTGTGCTGTGTACAAGACGCAAAACACCGCCATGATTGACGACGTGGAATTCTCCATCACGTGAGTAATAGGCGATCCCGGTGGCGACTGAACCTGCGCCTGCGCCAATATTGGTGGCAAGACGGAAAAAGCCCTTGCCCTGAATGGCCAAGTGGGTAGGCTCTGTGGAGGCAACAATCGAGCCCTGTGAAAAGTCAATCGAGCTTTCATCGATCTGGAGGGTGGTTTCGGGCATTTGAATGCCCAACATCGGACCATTGGGGTTTCTAACGATCTCGCTAACACCCCCGCGGAACTTTACCTTGTTGGCTTTGTAACCGGTACGGCTGGTGGCATTCAGGTTAGAGTTAATAACACCGATCCAGCTGTTAATTGCGCCGAGTGAATATAATCCGTCAAATCCAAAATCTCCGCGGCCCATATAGCCTCCAAATTGTTGTGCTTCGTTACAGTTTGCGGTTCAAAGCCGCATTTAATCATAAAAATACACGGATGAACATTAACTCTATTATTACTTTAGAGTTTGCTTTACTCAAGTCATTTTAATACAAAAAAAACAAAATTAAAACTTTAGTGGGTTAACTTAATAAATATTTAATACTTTGCGAGTGCCATTTTTTTTGTTTTTTTAGTTAGGATTTTGAGGGGAGTGAATAAAAAAGAAACTCTGCAAGCCTTAACCAAATCTTATTACTAGGTTATATGAGGCTTATCCTTCTTTACGTCAGATCGGATCGGAATCAGCGGAAGATATAAGTAGGCAAACTGAAATGGAAAATGAAAGCTGAGGTTGATACCTAAAATGAATTTCGCAGTAACAGGCACACTCCCTACATCCAGTGCTTATGCTTCTCTGCCTGCCCCTGCCGCACTGATGCCGGCAGCTCCTGCCAGCTTCGCCCCCCAAAGTGTAGCGGCTGATTCCTTTATTCCCAGTGCCAGCTCCAGCTTCAGCGCCCCTGCCAGTGCCGTTCAGTTTGCCCAGACCGGTCTGCCTGTTCAGCAGGATGCAGCTCCCCTGATGAATGTACAGAATCAGAATTTTTCTCCCTATGTTCCAACCCTGACCGCTCTGAATATCTCAAAAACCGATCTGCAATGGGCTACTGAGCTGGAAACCAAGGTTCAGCAAGGTTATCAGCCCAGTGCTGAAGAAGCCGCTTATTATAAAAATCTTGGCAGTCAGCTGAGCATGATGCGTGAAAATATTCAACCCCTGAGCTCCACTCCCGCGCTGCCCCAGTACCAGGATTTTGGTCCTGCTCCTGTGGCTCCTGCTGCTCCCCAGCAGCCCTCTCAGGCTTTCACCAACCCCAATCTGCCCGCAGCAGATAAACAGGTCACCCTTTCTGAAATTGAATGGTCACTGATTCTCGAAGAAAAAGTTCAGAAATATGGCTATAAGCCCAATCCTGAGGAAGAGCAAAAATACCAGAATATCCTGGCACGTTTCAAAGCCAACCAGGAAATCAAAATGGAATTTATGGATGCTCTGGCAGCCCAGTCTCCCTGGGTGGGTGCCAACGTTGCATCTATTCGCTATAGCAAGATTGTAGCGGGTCAAATCAGCAATATCGTCGGAGCCGTTAAAAATGGTACCGGTTCAGTGCTCTCTGGCCTGAAAGGTCTGGGCATGACGGCTGTCAAAGCCACTGGTCTTTCTGCTTTGGTCAGCGGTGGTTTCTCGCTCGTCACCAACGGCATTGCCTATCTCCAGGGCAAGAAAACCAAAACCCAGGTTTTGGCCAATGTTGCCACTGATACCGTTACCGGTGCTTTCACTGGTCTGGGTGCCACGGTTGTAGGGGGTGCAGCCATGACCGCGCTGGCAGCAACCAGCTTGGCTGGTTGGCCCGTTACTCTGATTGTCGGTGCGGCAGGCATGCTCGGTGGCTACCTTGCCGACAAACTGCTGGTCAAGACCGGTGCCAAGGAATGGATCAAGAGCAAAGTGATTGGCATGCTCGAGGGGGGCAGCATTCAACCCAAACCTACCCAGCCTGCCGCTCAGCCTCAGCAGCCTGCTCAGCCCCAACAGCCTGTATACCAAGCTCCGGCCTACGGCCCCATGCCCGTTTATGGCTATTAATTAAAAAGCTTTCAGCCCTCGTCAGAGGGCTTTTTCATTTTTTGTCTGACGTGCTTTGTGCAGGGCTTTGAGCTGGTGGTGATTCAAAAGTCCCCTGGCCAGTGCCAGTGCCATTTTTTCATGGCCCTGCTGTGCAAGGGTATCTAGCTTTTTCAGAATTTTGGCTTCATTGAGCCACCCTCCAGCTTGCAGTAGCCAATCCAAGGCCTGGTGCAGGGGAGTGAGTTGCGTGATTATGCGAACTTCAAACGTGGGATGTTTTTGAAAAAAGAGCCAGGCTCCTGCGCCCCGCGCCTGTTCTTTTTCAATCAAGGCAGGCCAATCGGTGCTCGAAAAACGGGCTTCAAGGTGGTATCCCCGGGCTTCGGGTACGGGGGCTGAACGCATTCCCTGTCTGCGCAGCCGAATGCCCAGTTCGAGATCTTCCCAACCGTATTGGCGAAAGTTCGGATCAAATCCGCCCGCAATTTGAAGCGGCTCAAGTGCAACCGAGAGATTGCAGGTATCAAAAAAAGCACGAGAAGCATCTGTCCAGGAACTGTAGGGGGTTTGGGTCGGGTTTTCTGCGTCATGGGTGATGATGACCTGGCCTTGCCCGATCCAGCCAGGGCCGTGTTGAAGATGAAAGCGATGGTGAGCGGAGACAAACTCAGGCGGCACAATCATATCGCTATCCAGAAAAATCAGCAGCGGCCCTTGGGCCAAAGCCAAGGCACGGTTGCGGGCCGCCGAACGGCCCTGATTCTGGGGCAGGCGTTCCCAGCGCAAACGGGGCCAATGCTGGGCCAGATTTTTTAAATAATCAGGGGTAGGATCACTTGAACCATCGTCAATCACGATCACTTCAAAATCGCTAAACCATTGGTTTTGAAGGGATTCTAAGCAGAGTTTCAATTTCTTGAGGCTATTATAGCTGGGAATGAGAATGCTGATTTGTGACATGTGCGAATGGTGTGCCCCTGCAGACATTTAAAAGCCGCCACGTAAGTGGCGGCTAGAAAGTTCAAGGGTTTAGCGAGCCGGGCTCCACTCCAGGAGCAGGCCTGTTTTGGCCGGAACCTGAGGAGCAAGCAACTGGCCATTGCGGATTTGCAGAGTGCGTCCGCTGATCAGGTCGCGCAAGTTGCCATCTGGAACATTGACGCGAGTCAGATCCAGGGGAATATCCTGGGCTTTGAGATTATTGTTGATGACGACCATGATTTTGCTTTTGGCGTCTTCACGCAGATAGGCAAAGGTGCGGTTGTCATTGTGACGCATCAGGCTGCGGAAGCTGCCTCGGCGCAAGACAGGATATTGGTTGCGAATTTGGATCAGGCGTTTGTAATAGGTACGCAGATCCTGATTCCATTGGGAAGGCTCCCAGGGCATGGTGCGGCGACAATCGGGGTCCATTTCACCGGCCAAGCCAATTTCGTCCCCATAATAAATCACAGGGGCACCCACATAGCTCATTTGGAAAAGAGCAGCCAGTTTGACCTTGTTGATATCGCCTTTGGCCATGCTGAGGATACGGGCGGTATCGTGGCTGCCCAAAACATTGAACATGGAATAGGTGACGGAGTCGGGGTGACGTTTACGCAGCCCTTCCAGGCCCCAATCCAATTGGTCAACACTGGTTTTGTCATTGATCAGGAAATCAAAGACGGTTTCGCGGAACTGATAGTTCATGACCGCATCAAACTGATCACCCTGAAGCCAGGGTGAACCGTCGCCCCAGATTTCGCCCACGATATAGAGCTCGGGATTCATGCGTTTGACTCGGGTGCGGAATTCACGCCAGAAATTCATATCGCGTACTTCATTGGGGACGTCCAGACGCCAGCCGTCAATGCCCTGTTGGGTCCAGTATTCTGCGGCTTTGAAGAGATATTCACGCACTTCAGGATTGTATTCGTTCCATTTGGGCAGGCTGGCAAAACCCCACCAGGATTCATAATTGGGTTTTGGCTCCTGAACCACGGGGAAACCATGCACCAGATACCAGTTCCAATATTTGGATTTCGGCCCATTTTTGATCACGTCCTGAAAGGCCCAGTGAGCATCGCCAGAGTGGTTAAAAACTGCGTCCAATACAACTTTGATACCCATGCTGTGTGCTTTGGCAATCAGCGTTTTGAAGGTATTCATATCCCCGAAGGCGGGGTCGAGTTTCATATAATCAGCGGTATTGTATTTGTGGTTTGAATTGGGGGCTTCAAAAATAGGATTGAAGTAAATCGCGTTGATACCCAGTTCTTTTAGATAGGGCAATTTTTGGATAACGCCTTCAAGGTCTCCCCCCATGAAATTATAGAGCTTGGGTTTGCTGCCCCAGGGCTCGGTGCCGGGAGGATCGTTGCGGGTATTGCCATTGGCAAAACGCTCAGGAAAAATCTGATAAAAAACAGCGTCTTTGACCCATTCGGGGGTTGCGAAGTTAGCGCTTAGATTGCGAGCAGCCAGAGCAGGAGCTGGGCTTTGTTTGCGCGCAGCAATCAGATTTTTGGCGGCCCCGATGGAATAGGCAGAAAGGTTGGTTTGGGCTGAGCTGGCAGCTTGAGCCTGTACCCGTCCAGCTGTTTGTGTGCCAACGGGAAGAAGTGTGTTGCTTAGGCTGGAGCAGGCGGTAAGGGCCAAGCTACTGAGCAAGGCAGTGGTCAAGAGCGAACGTAACTGTTTCATTGCGAAACCCCTTTAAGGAAAACATCTGAATAAAAACAAAGATCATCTTCTTTAATTTTAACAAGAAATTAACCTTTACTTGCTAAAAATTAAACAGAAATTTACAATCAACTTGAAAATTATTTCCTGACTCTGTTGCCCAGAGGATTTGGAATCTGTCTCACAGTATAACAGTTTCTACTGCACTCGGCTCAAGGATTTTATCAAAAGAAAAGACTCGTTCAAGACGAAACTGACGGTTTTCCTGACGTAAATGGCAAAATGCCTCAAGATAGGTGTAATTGCCTCGCCCAGCCAAAAATAAAGGAGTGATGATTCTTTCTATGCGTTCATTGCGGGCATTGTGGTAGCCAATCCGAATATCGACCTGTTGGCGTATGGCTTCTGTAAGAGCGTGGGCCAAAGGGTGTTTGGGGCTCACCGCTGGGGATACCAACTGGTGGCAGACGCTGGGATAGTTTTCCCAAAAGTTTTCGAGTGAAGTGTCTGGGCCGAGCGGCAGTCTGCTCACACAGAGTTTAAACAGCTCTGCGCAGGCCAGGGCATCAGGCAGGGCACGGTGTGCGGGCCCATGATTGGCCAGTTGAAAGCTTTCAATCAGGGTGGTCAGCCTGTAATTGGGGGCTTCAGGCAGAAGCAGGCGGGCCAGCCGACAGGTATCGATGGTGGCCTGTGTAGGATAGGGGGCATTTTGTCTGCGCATTTCACAGGCCAGAAAGGCAAGATCAAAACTGGCATTGTGTGCCAAAAGAATGCTGCCCTCTAGAAAGGCTTCCAAGGGCTTGGCAATCTCAGCAAAACTGGGAGCAGAGGCGACATCGCTGTCTGTAATGCCATGAATGGCAATGACTTCATCCGACATCAGAACCCCCGGATTGACCAATTGGTTATAGGTTTCACGCGGGCCTGTTTCAAGTTGAAAGCGCACCGCTGCAACTTCTACAATGCGATCTCGGGTTGCAGAAAGACCGGTGGTTTCAAGATCAAGTGCAATAAAGCTTTGATCTTTTAATACCCCACCGGTCATTTTTCAGGCGCCTAGTTCCACCAGGAACTGAGCATTTTGTCAGCCTTGGTACGGATTTCTTGGGGCATTTTATTCCAAATGCCTTCGGCCATGGCCTGGTTTTTCATACGCTTGATCGGTGTTTCGCGATCCATGCCTTTCATATAGTCATCCAGAGTGGTTGAAATGACTTTCTGGGCTGCTTTGTCTCCCTTGGAAGCGGCACCCGCCAAGGAGTAAAGAATCAGGAAAGAACGGCCATCATCAATATCTTTCATGAAACGGCTGCTGGGGAATTGGGGGTTGCTGACCACAGAAACCACTTCCTGATCGGTGACGCCCAAATTGCCAAGAATTCGACCCAATTCAGCGGATTGGCCATTGTCTACCAGCAGTTTGGCTAAATCATTGCGGTTTTTGGCGGTACCATTGACCCAGATTTGTTCTGCCAATTCGCTGACCTTTTGAGGTTCTGCCAGACCGCCATACCCAAAATAGGTTTTGTTCTTGAGATTTTTGCCCAGCTCTGCCAATTCGGCATTCTGATCCAATTTGGGAGCGGCTGCGGGGCCAGGAGCTTGGGGGCCTGCTGGGGCCAGATTGATTTGGCCCAGATCCGTGGGCTGAGCACCTGGTGCCGTGGGGCCTGCTGGGGCCTGAGAGGCGGGTGCTTGGGGAGCCTGTGCCGTGGGCTGTACCTGATCGGGTGCGATTCCCAGAGCATTCAGCACAGCGGTCATGCCTGCGGCCACATCAGGGTAGCCCTGAACGGCGGGTAGACTTTCCATTAAAATTCCTGCGGCAGCTTGTTTTTCTGCCGGAGACATGGTTTTGATCAGCTCATTGCGGGCTGCTTCATTGGGAGTTCTCAAGGTCAGGGCCAAAAGAATTTCGGTTTTGGCCTGATCATTATAGAGTTTGAAAACTTCTTTCTGCTGTGCTTTGTTTAAGCTTGGAAATTTATCCAGCGCTTCTTCAGCAGGCAGATTGAGGAAGTCCTGGGCCTTGAAAGCGGGGGGGGCTGCTGGTTTTGTGCTGGGAGCTACCGGGGGTTTTTCTGCTGCTGGCGCAACGGGCTGCTTGGGCGTCTGGGGACTGACGGCCGGCTCTTCAACGATGGGAGCTGAGACAGGGGCATCACTGGCGCCTGTTTGAGGAACTGGTTGGGCCGGTGCCTGGGCTTTTACTTCGGGAGCTTGAGGAGCGACCACGGGTTGGGCTGGCGCTTCAGAAAGTGGGGCAACCGTTGCTTTTTCACCTAATTCACCCACCAAGAGATTCAATTCGGTGGTTTGAGAGAAGTTCTGGCCTGCGGTTTCCTGGAGCACGGATTGGTAGATGGCTGCGACCTGGGTTTTTTCTTCAGGGCTCATTTGCCCGATCAGCAGGCTGCGCATGGTTTGATTGTCAATTGCTTGGGTGGTGACATGCAGCAGAACCTGAGCCTTGCCTTGGGTGTCCAGGCTTTTGAAGACCTGGGCCTGATCCGCAGGGTTCAGATCGCGAAAACGCTGTAATTGCTGTTGGGGTGTCAGTTGCAGGAAGGCCTGTAAGTCAATAGCCGTGGGAGATTCTGCTGCTGTGGGCACTTCGGTCACCAAGGGATTGGGGGCAATCGGAAAGCCTTCGCCTTCACCGGCTTGGGGAGCGACGGGCTGCTGGGGCTGGGCAGGGGGAACCACGGGTTGTTCAGCGGCTGGAACACTGGGGGCTTGGGGTGGGGCCACAGGTGCAGTGGGTTGTGCGGCAGCCTGAGGAGCAGGAATTGTTTCTTCTGCGCCGGGTGGGGTAAAGACTTCCTCTTGGGAGGTTGAGCCTGCCAGTTTGCTGCGCAGGGTTTGGGCCTGCTGGGCCAGTTGCTGGGCAAAAAGCTGTTCATTGAGCTGGCTGAGAATTTCCTGTTTGATACGGTTATCGCGTTTGCTGAGATATTCGTCCTGGCTGTCGGGCCAGCTTAAGAGGGCATTCAGGCGCAGGCTGGCGGATGCATTCTTAAGCTGAGAAATGGCCTGAAAATCTTCTGCGCCAAGCCCCAAGGGGTTGTCAGGAGCTGCCGCTCTGATATAGTCGTCGGTAATTTGCAGAAAGGCCTGTCGTTTTTCGGCTGGAATTTTGTTGATGGCTTCAAGTTGTTGAGCTGGAGATGCAGTCAACAGGCGTTGAACATCCTGTTCCAAGGCCAGATCGGGAGGGGCTGCTGCTGGTTGAGCGGGGGCTTGGGGGGCAACCGGTTGTTCTGCGGCAGGAGCAGCCGTATCTGCGGGAGAGGCTGGAGCTTCTTCTGCAGGGGGTTGGGCTGCGGGTGGGGCCTCGGCAGCATCCAGTTCAGCCAGGCTTTTGCCTGCTTCAACGGCTTTGCGGCGTTCAGTGGCCTTTTGATGGGCCGAACGGGCTTCTTCCAGTTGGGGTTGGAAAGCTTCCATGCGTTTACGGGCCAGCTCGACTTCACGGTTGGCGCGGCGCAGGTCTTCTAAGGTGCTGCCACCGCCTACAAAACTCCAGAAACCATGTTTTTCTTTGAGTTCTTTATTGAGTTTTTCTTTGTCTTTGAGCAGATCTTCGCGTTCTGCTTTCATGCCACGCAGAGCCAAAGACAGCTGGCGACGTTCGGCTCCGTCCACATGGCCTTGACTCAGACGTTCCTGGGTGGATTTGATATCACTGTCTACAGAGGCAATATTTTCATCGATATCGACCAGACGGCCATCGATTTCTGCAAGTTTTGAAACGGCGTCATCGCCAATCCGATCGGCAATTTTATTGCGGGCGTGAACCGCGTCATCGTGGCTTTCCTTGAGTTTGGCATTTTGACCTTCAACTTTTTTCAAGGCCTCGCCTGTTTTTTTCTCGGCTTGGGTGGCGGTGCGGTAATCATAGCTTCCGCCTGTGGCATCCACAAACGATACCTCGGTAGAGGACTTGCCGACATCTTCTTTAAACTGCAGTGAGAAACTGTGTTGAATGTCTTTGACGGTAATATCATCGTCGTCAAACAGACCCAGTTCAGGATCTGTCAGATCAAAGGTTGCACCCTGCAGCTTTTCTGCATTGGCAGCCGTGGCTTGAATAAAAGCCTTGACTTCTTTAAAATCAAGGTCTTTACCGCCCCAACCCAAACCCAATCCGCCGAGAAAACCCGTTTTGCTGTTGTAGTTGTCTTTGATAAAGGACTTAATACCTTTGTCGCTGAAATCGGTAAGGTATTGGCCATTGATCCGGAAACGGACATTGTTTTTTTCAAAAACATTTTCACGGGGACTGTTGAGAACATAATCAGGAACCTGACGGTTATTTCCGGAAAATTGGACATTGCTGCTCATGGTTTAACTACTCCAGATCAAATATTCACTCGGCTCGGGCTGAGGGTGCTTTCAGATATTATAGGAAAACAGGGGGCTGCCCATGCGTTAAAATTCGGCAGAGGGGTTAAACCCTGTTTAAAAGACGGACAAGATAGCCAAATTAGAAAAGGACGTCTTCTGTTTGAGAAGACGTCCTGGTAAAAAAATCGTGTCTGCAAAGGGTTTTACTGTTTTGCGTAAGAATCAAGTCGATTTTTCAGATAGGCACGGCCATTGCGAATGACCGTCAGGGTTTTTTGAATTTCATCTTCAACGTGGTTTAAGACGGTATCGGCATATTGTTCTGTTTGATGACGCATGGTCAGGGCTTCTTTGCGAGCCCCTTCAATGGTGTCAACGACCCGTTTATCAGAGGTGGCAACAGAGATTTGACTCTGTGGTGCGATAGGGGTTTGGTTCTGATTCATGGATACTGTGCTGACTCCCGTTTTTTTGGTCATATTCTGACTGAGTGGCAGGCCAATTTCTTCAAGCTGGCTGCTGCCATTGCGTTGTGACAAGATCGGTGTAAATTGGCTATCGACAGGTGTATTGCCTTCGCCTGAGGCCACTGTGTTGTTGCCTGAACGGTTATAGCCACGGCCTGTGCCAATTTGTTCATGGTACTGTCGAATCAGATGGGCTTCGTCAAGATTTAAGAGACGTGCATACTGACGGATATAACCTGAGGTATAGACTGGGGCGGGCAATTGATCGAGATAGCCTTCTTCAAGCGCGTATAAATAATGAAGTTTGATAAAGGTTTGCTTTGAAACTTCTTCAAGCGAAATATTTTTTTGGAGACGAGCTTGTTTCAGTATGCTGCCAATTTCGATTGAACGGGCCATACTTTCTGTTTTTTCAGGAATTTGTACGTAACTCACCTGGCGTCCACTCCATTGCTGTATTTCTGCCTTCAATTCAAGGGCTTGCCTGTGGCGTATTGTGTCACTGCGACACACTCTATTCAGTTTGTATCAAGAACTGAATTTGTGTGTCTGGTCACATCACTTGCTGTTTAAAGTATAGACAGGGAATATCTCTGCGTCAATCAGGCCGCTCAAATAATCCGTATTCTCAGCGAGAAGATTCCAGACAGGATCAGCTGTGCTAAAATAAACAGCATGGAAAATCTCCACCCCCGCACCAATAGTATTAATACTGTCATTCTGGTGGGCCGTGCCGGTCGCAATCCAGAGATCAAGTATTTTGAAAGTGGCAAAACCCTTGCCACTTTCAGTCTGGCTGTGGATCGCCCAAAATCAAGCCCAGACGGTGAAAGCCAGACCGATTGGTTTAAAATTGAGTTGTGGGGGCGTCAGGCTGAAATTGCCTATGAATACGTTAAAAAAGGATCGCTGGTGGGAATTCGGGGCCGGATAGAGTTTCGCCTGCCCCCTGAGGGAGGAACTCCCGAAATGGTAATTCACAATATCAGCTTGCGTTTATTGGGCAGCAAGCACGATCTGGCTCCGCCTAAATCTGAGGATCTTCCTTTTTAGGTTCCTGACGCTTTTCTTTCTCGCATTCAGCTTCAAGCTTTTCAATCCGGCTCTGGTATTCCGCCAGGAGGGGTTTCAGGTGGGTGAGTTCAGGGCGTGCAAGCAATCTGTTGCGTGTTTTTTCGAGCATTGCTTTCCAGGTTTCAAGTTCTTTTTCAATGCGGCTGCCTGAGTTTTCGCTTGGGTTTACGCTTTCTGTTTCTGGTGCCAAAGCAGGTCTCTCAGCTGTTTTTTCCTCAAGGGGGGGCGCTGGCAATTTCTGTCCAGGGTTTTGAGCTTCCTGCGCTGGTGAGTGGGGCTGATCTGCATGTGAGGGGGGGCTTGTCTGGCTTGTGCTCAAGGCTTCTTCCAGGCACAAAATACGCCATTGGTGTTCACTGCGTAAACGCAAGAGACGGGGATCCCCTGGCAAGCGCAGGAGGCGTTCTTCGACTTTTTCCAAGAGTTCTTTCCAGGTCTTTAATTCTGTCAGATGGGCTTGCTGCTCTGAGGTTTGAGCTGTTTGCTCCTGGGGTTCAGAAGGTGTGGAGGCTTGGGTCTCACTGAGATAGGCATCGACAAGTTCTGAAAGTTTTAAATGTTTTTCCTGCCATTGCAGATCCAGACTTTTCATCTCTTCAAAGAGCTGGTCTCTGGCACGCAGATGTTCTTCCTGCAAAAATAAAAGATGGGGATCGTCAGGTGTGTTTTGCAGACGGGCTTCAAGGTGGGTAAGAATCTTATTGCGTGCGTTGAGTTTGCGCTGAATCCACTTTCGTTCTTCTGTTTGGGCTTCAGTATCTGGGGTCACAGGGCGCTCCGGGGAGGCGGGCTTTCCTGTTTGAGATCGAGCAACGGAAAATGGGGAAAGACCTGCGTTTTTAACCAGTTTTCAAAATCAGGTATTTCGTCGGAAGCCTGTAAATAGGTCAGAATGCTTTCGAGTTTGCTCAGATGGTTCTGAAGTCTTTCGGCAGAGGCTTCTGCCGCCAGAATTTGTGGGCAGGGTGTAGGCAGCAGTTGTTCATCCTGCCAGACCAGGGTTTCATGTAACTTTTCGCCTGAACGGATCCCCACGGTCTGAATTTCGATTTCATCGGCCTGGTAACCTGAGAGACGAATCAGATTTTGGGCCAAGTCCAGAATGCGAACAGGTTCTCCCATATCCAGAATAAAGGTTTGGGCTTTGGCTTTGAGAATACTGGCCTGTAAGACCAATTGAACGGCTTCGGGAATGGTCATAAAATAACGCGTCATTTCTGGATCGGTAATCGTGAGGGGGCCCCCCTTCTCAATCTGGCGTTGAAACAGAGGAATCACGCTGCCCCGGCTGCCAATCACATTGCCAAATCTCACAATGCTGCAGTTCAGGTCGGTATGGTTGTGTTCCATGCGGTGGACAGCCAGTTCGGCAAAATATTTACTTAACCCCATAACATTGCTGGGCTCTGCCGCTTTGTCTGTAGAGATCTGTACAAAGGTGTTGACCTGGGCTTTTTGAGCCGCCTGCAGCAAAAAATGGGTGCCCAGTACATTGTTTAAAAAAGCTTCCTGAATATTGTCCTGCATCAAAGGCACATGCTTATGGGCTGCGGCATGAAAGACAATTTCGGGCTGAAGTCTTTGAAAAAGAGCTTCAATTTGGGGGCGGTTGCGGATATCTGCGACCACTGTTTCGATTTGACGATTTTTTAATTCGTTTTGAAGAAGATAGAGACTGTTTTCGCCATGGCCGATTAAATACAGCATGGCGGGTTGGTAATCCAGAATCTGGCGGCAGAGTTCAGAGCCGATGGAGCCACCGGCTCCTGTCACCAGGATTTTGCGGCCTTTGATAAAGCTCTGAAGGTTTTCATCGTTGATTTTAACGGGGTCGCGCCCCAATAAATCTTCAATCTGAATTTGGCGCAACTGCTCAATCGAAACTTCGCCTTTGAGAATTTGATAGGTGGCGGGTACGATCTGCAGACGCACAGGAAGCGGTTGGCAGATTTCTACAATTTCACGAATCACCTGGCGCCGGGCAGAGGGCATGGCCACAATCACAGTATCGATTTCACGATCTGTGACGATTTCTGCGATTTTCTGGCGATCGCCAAAGACCCGCAGACCATGGATTCGGGCGCGCCATTTTTCTGGGTTGTCATCAATAAAACCGACGGGTATAAAGCCCTGTTCTGGGGTGCGCAGCATACCGGCGGCTACCATCATGCCTGCATCTCCTGCGCCAATAATCAAGGCGCGGGAGCTGGGCTGATTCTGTTTGAAAAAGCGCATTTCAGAAGAGTAGCGGCGACTGAAGCGTACGCCTCCAATCGCCAGGAAATAAAAAGCACCCTCAAAAAAGAAAATGGAGCGCGGAAAGCCTGTTAAACCCAAAAGATAGGTGGAGACCACAAAGAAGAGCGAACCCAGCAAAACAGCCTTGAAAATACTGAAAAGCTCACGCAGCCCAACATATTTCCAGAGATGGGAATAGAGGCCCTGGCTGTAGTTTGAAAACAGGCGCAAAGCAGAGAGCAGGGGCAGGCAGACCCAGAATGCGCTCAGTTCTGCTTGTGGAATTTGCCCTTCAAAACGCAAAAGATAAACACAGAGGTAAACGGCCAAGCAAAGGACAATATCGAGCGAAACGTGAACCAGGCGAAACAAAGGCAGGCGTGCAGTCACGTGAGGTGCTCAGCCGCCAGCGCTCTCATTCAAGCAGGCATTTCCAAAAATTGACGGGCTTGCACAATATCGGCCTGAATTTGAGTTTTCAGCTCTTCAGGCCCATTGAAACGTTTTTCGGGCCGGATAAAATGCAACAGACGCACTTCCAGCCATTGGCCATAGAGATCGCCTGAAAAATTGAGCACAAAAACTTCCAGGCTGAGGTTGAGGCCATCAAAGGTAGGACGCATGCCCAAGTTCAGAACCCCTGAAAAATCAGTGGCCTGGCCTGGAATTTTGACTTTGCAGACATAAACGCCGTGGGGGGGAAGCAGTTTGCCTGGGGTTTCAAGGGCCAGATTGGCAGTGGGCACCCCCAGTACTGTTGAGGCAATACCTTGGCCCCGTATCACCTGGCCGGCGATCAAGTAGCCGTCTCCCAAAAGTTGTGCGCTTTCGCTCAGCTGGCCGTTTTGAAGGTGTTGACGAATTCTTGAACTGTTGATCACTTTGCCTTCCAATTCATAAGGGGGGTGGATTGAAACTTCAAAACCATATTGTTGCCCCAGTTGCTTGAGCCGTTCAGGCGTGCCCTGGGCTTGGTGGCCAAAATGAAAATTAAAGCCAACGGTCACATGTTTGGCCTGCAGTTTTTTGACGAGAATTTCTTCGACAAAAGCTTCGGGGCTGAGTTCTGAGAAGCTTTGATCAAAATTCAGCAAAACGGCCGCGTCGGGAGCCAGCCGATTGAGAGCAATTTCTTTTTCAGTGCAGCTGCTCAGCAGCGCAGGCATGCGTTCAGGCGCCAAAACAGAGAGCGGGTGATTCTGAAAACTGAGCACTACGGAATTCAGCTGGCGTGCCTTGGCTTCTTGAAGCATGCTTTGAATCACGGATTGGTGGCCCAGATGGCAACCATCAAAGGTACCAATGGCCACGGCCGTTGCGTTTTTAAATTCAGGGATTTCAAGGTGGGTTTTCATACGCGCCTATTGTAACACGTCCTGAACGGAACCTGTGTAGCAGACCCGGTTCCGGCCCTGGTGTTTTGCTTCATAAAGCCCCATATCTGCTAAATGTACCAATTGATCGGCACTTAAAACATCGCTGGGATAAGAGGCAAAACCTGCGCTAACGGTGACTTTGATCGGGTCTTCCAGGCCAATATCGAGCAGGGATTGGTGTACTTTTCTGACCAGATTTTCAGCCACAATCTTGGCTCCGGGATGCCCTGTCTCCTGCAGAATGATCATAAATTCTTCGCCGCCATATCTCCCGATCACGTCGGTGGCGCGCAAACGGTTTTGCATTAACTGGGCCACTTCACGCAAAACCACGTCTCCAGCCTGGTGGCCATAGGTATCATTGCAGGCTTTAAAATGGTCAATATCCACCATGATCAGGGAAAGCTCACGGTTATAGCGCTTGGAAATGGCAAAGGAATGGCGCAGGCGTTCATCAATATGGTGGCGGTTATACAGGCCTGTGACCGCATCGCGGATCGCCATTTCGTTGATGCGGGCATGCAGGCGGGTATTTTGAATGGTATGGGCAACGGTGGTGGCGATAACGTGAAAAAATTGACGAAAACCGTCAAAGGCAAAGGCTTCCTGACTGCAGGCCAAAATAAAGCCATTGAGCAGATCCGGTAAGCGCAGGTGTTGAATCAGGAGGGATTGGGTTTCGGGAAACAAATCATGCACGCTTTTTTCTGCGGCAGAACCAAAACCATCAGACATCATGGTCTCAGCCAATTGACTGTCCGTGCGTTTATGTATCGAACGCAGATAGATTTTCCAGAAGCTGTTATTGCTGAGTTGAAAATCTGGAAAAATTTCGAGTTGTCCCTGGCGGCAGACATAAAAGGTGCCTTTGGTGGAACGGGGGTCTTCACCGAGAAAGAGTGCGGTATAATCCGCGTCAAGAATGCCCATCAGCCCGTCCAGGGCGTGATGAATGACCTCTTTTTCTGTCTGCAGTGTTTTTTGGCTGATATACTCGGTTAGTTTTCGCAGATTGTAAAATTCGGCCTGGGCGTGCTCATTTTCACTCTCGGTGATTTGCGAGCGCTCGGCCTTTTTTTCGTATTCAAAATTCCAAAAAATTAACTGTTTGCGTTGCTGATCAATCTGGGTTTCCGCCAGGGCAAAGAGCAGATTGTTCATCTGCTCTAAAGACCAGCCCTGATCCCGGTGCAGCAATTCAATATATTTTTGTAAAATCTGGCGCACTTGGGGATAGACATAACGGCTCTTTACGAGGTTGCGGGTTTCCCAATTGATCAACAGCCGTTCCCAAAAATTGGATTGAGCGCGTGTATCCCAACTCTCTTTTTGAGACAGGGCCAAAAGCTCCTGCCATTCTGAATCTGAAAAAAAATGTTGCCACTGCTTCTCAGCCAGAAAGAGCTGAAAATCTTCAAGCCATTGGGGGGATTTATTCTGCTGCTTTTTCATGTCCTGCTCCTTCCAATGTTGCCATCTGCAGTCCGCCTTTTTTGACAACGATCAGTTCCAATAATCCCCCCATGATCAAACTCAGGCCCACGCCGGTCATAATCATTTCAACCCCATGCCCTGGAAACCAGTTGTCGACTAAATCCGCTGAAATACCGGCCAAGGACATCGGCAAGGTGAGGGCGGTATTGATCAGCATATTCTGAACGCCAAAAACTTTGCCCCGCATGCCTTCCGGGATTTCTTCTTGGAGCATGGTCTGCAGGGGAACGGCAATGCCTGCGGCGGTTAAGCCCAGCAGCAGGGCCAGCAGCAGGGCAATCGCAATTTCAAGCCCCGAGGCCCGGCCCGCTTTTGATGAGAAGCCCAGCGCACCGGAAAGAATATGAATATTGGAGAGCAGGGTTAAGACACTGCCCATGCTCAAAAAACCTGTGAAGATCAAGCGTTCTTTGCCGATGGCCGAACCGAAACGGCCCACCATGCCTGCTCCCAGCCCCATGCCCAGCCCTGAGACGGCCAGTAAATAGCCAAAATAACGTTTTTCAAGACGCAGCACATCTTCGACAAAACCAATCACGAGAATGGTCAAAGCGGCAAAGGCTGAAAAAAGCAGAATCAAGCGCAGCAAAGAAAACAAAATGGCCTGATCCTTGAGAATAAACTGAAAGCCTTCTTTCATCTCCTGAATGACAGAGGAACTGCTTTTTTTCTGTTCCTGGGGTTGAAAGCGGGGGTGAACCATGACCAGAAAAATTGCAGAGACAAAATACATGCCCCCAATTGCCAGGTGTCCGTAATGATCGCCCACCATGCGCAGAATCGGATCTCCCACGCCAAAGCCAATCACGACAGAGGCCAGCATGGTGGTGGTAAACAATGAATTGGCGGCCAATAGATTGTGTCTTTCAATCAAGGTGGGAATCATCGCGATTTCTGCCGGGGCAAAAAACTGCGTGACGGTTGAAATCAGAAAGGTCATGGCGTAGATCCAGAGAAAGCCTTTGTCGCCAAAGAAAAGCGCAAGGGGCAGGGCCAGCACAAAGACGCCGCGCAGGGCATTGGAAATGATCATCAGCCATTTTTTATTCCAGCGGTCCACAAAGACACCCGCGAGGGAGCCAAACAAAACCGCAGGAATAGTAAAGACCAGGGTCAGGCGTGAAATATCTGAATTGGCAGTATTGCCCGTCGCAACCAATAAGACAATCAGGTAAACCAGAATTACCTTATCTGCCAATTGAGAAAAAACCTGGCCAAGCCAGAGCCGCATAAAGCTCTGGTTGCGCCAAACAGCGCGAAAACTGGAACGGGGTGCAGCGGTGGGGGGAATTTCTGTCTCTCGCATATTTGCTTACCTTTTTTAGGGCACTAAGGGCACAGGGGTATTAAATACAAAGGCGACCAGCAGGCCTAAAACAGCGCCAGCCAGAACTTCTTTGGGGGTATGCCCCAAGAGTTCTTTGAGACGTTTATCCTGAATCATATGTCCTTTTTCAAGTTCGTCAATAATCTGGTTCAAAACCCGGGCTTGTAGTCCGGCGGCTCTGCGCACCCCTGTGGCATCATACATCACGATCAAGGCAAAGGTGACGGCGATTGCGAAGGTGCTGCTCTGCCAGCCATCTACGATCCCAATCGAGCAGGAAAGACAGACCA
Organism: bacterium (Candidatus Blackallbacteria) CG13_big_fil_rev_8_21_14_2_50_49_14; assembly: GCA_002783405.1. Taxonomy (NCBI): domain Bacteria; phylum Candidatus Blackallbacteria; species bacterium (Candidatus Blackallbacteria) CG13_big_fil_rev_8_21_14_2_50_49_14. The sequence goes on from PFGG01000080.1 coordinate 105,033, forward strand.
CAAATGCGGTATGCGAGCTGGGCATGCCCCCTGATTCAACAAAACGCATCAGATTGAGTTTGCGATTCTGAAGCAGGGAGGTGAAGAGTTTCAGAAATTGTGCAAAGAGCATCGCGAAAAGTGAAGCTCCTAAGATTTCGCTCATGCCTGCCGCTCCACGAGATAATGGGCCATGGCTTTCAACCAATGGGTTTCTACCAATGGTTCCCGGTCCAGGGCCTGCAATGCTTTGTCCAGGCACAGGGAGACTTTTTTCTGGGCTTCATCGATCCCCACGGCCCAGGGCCAGGTATGTTTTTCCTGCTCCACGTCCTTTTGCGGGGTTTTGCCCAGACTGTCGAGGCTGCCTGTCAGGTCGAGGATATCGTCCTGGATCTGAAAGGCCAAGCCCAGGGCTTCGGCGTATTCTGTCAGGGCTGCCAATTGGGCGGGGCTTGCCTGCGCGATCAGGGCCCCACAGCGTACTGCGGCTCGAATCAAACACCCGGTTTTGAGGCGGTAAATCTGGGTGATCGTTTCAAGCTTCTTGTTTTCTGAAACCTCGGCGAACATATCCAGTACCTGCCCCGCGCACATGCCCGAGGGGCCAGAGGCTGAAGCGATCTCGCGGATCACCTGCAATTGAATCTCTGCCGGGAGGGAGCTGGGAGCACTGAGCAATTCAAAGGCATAGGTTGAAAGGGCGTCTCCGCTTAAAATGGCCAGGGCTTCGCCAAACTGTTTGTGGTTAGAGAGGCGGCCCCGCCGCCAATCGTCGTTGTCGAGTGCGGGCAAATCATCATGCACCAGGGAATAGCTGTGAATCAGCTCAAGGGAGCAGGCCACAGGCAAGGCTGGCTCTGGGTTTGCTCCCAAGGCTTCGCAGCTCAGCAGCACCAGCAGCGGGCGAATGCGTTTGCCGCCATTCAGCACGCTGTAGGCCATGGCCTCCCAAAGTTGGGGAGCTACCGTGGCCTCCAGCCAGGCTTTTAAGCTTTGGTCAATGCGGGCTTGCCAGGGTTGCAGATGGCTTGCCAAACGAAGCGTTTCGGTCATGGTATGAATTGTTTCAAGCTGCCTGTTTTTCCCCCCATTATACACACAAAGGGGGCTGCGGGCACCCCTGCAACGCGTCTTAGAACCTTTCAGATCCTGTGTTATGCTTGTTTCAGCCTGTTGCAGTGAGGTCCGTGATGGAGATTGACCTGGTTCGTCTCAATTTTAGTGCCCAAAGTTTGAATATTCTCAATATTGCCATTGCCGTGATTATGTTTGGGGTGGCCCTGGACATGCACCCCGATGATTTTCGCCGTGTGCTGCGCTCTCCCCGCGCCCCTTTGATTGGCTTGACCTGCCAGTTTTTACTTTTGCCTGCTTTGGCCTTTGTCCTGATTCTGCTCCTCAGGCCGCAACCGAGTATTGCCTTGGGACTTTTGTTGGTGGCGGCTTGCCCTGGGGGCAGCTTCTCAAATTTTTTAACCCATTTCAGCCGGGGCAATGCAGCACTTTCGGTGACCATGTCTTCGGTTTCGACGGCGGCTTCGATTCTGATGACCCCCTTTAATCTTGCTTTTTGGGGGCGTCTCAATCCGCAAACCGCTCCCTTGCTGCAATCGATTGCCATGAACCCGCCCGAGATTTTTCAGACCGTGTTTTTAATTCTGATTCTGCCTTTGGCTTTGGGCATGGGGGTCAATCTGCGTTTTCCCCAGTGGTCGCAACGCCTCTTGCGCCCTTTTCAAATTTTTTCTCTGGTTTTTCTCTTGGTCTTTATTGGCTTGGCTTTGCGCAATAATTTTAATTATTTCATTCAATATATTGGCATTGCAGCCTGGATTGTGGCAATTACCAATGGTCTGGCCCTGGCCATGGGCTATTGGACCGCCCGTTTGCTCAGACTGACGCTCTTTGATGCCCGTGCGGTTTCGTTTGAGGTGGGCATTCAGAATGCAGGTTTTGGCCTGATTCTGGTCTTTAATTTTTTCAATGGCCTGGGGGGCATGGCTCTGATTGCCGCCTGGTGGGGGGTCTGGCATTTGATTACCGGGCTGGCGCTGGCGCTCTTTTGGCGGGCGCGGCCTCTGCATTTTGAGGCTGCCGAAGGGGTGCCTTTTGGGGTGGGGGCTTCAGCTTCTTGAACCGGGTGTTTTGTGTTTGTTAAAAATTCTAAAGAATTAAGACAGTATTTTGAGTAAATACTTTAATTATTACAAAATCTGGTGGGTTAGAGCTTGATTTTGTTTGCGGCTTTTAGACTTTGATCTGCATGATTATATATGACAAATGTTTAAAGAAAATTCTACAAAATCTAAAAAGGCGTTGACAGAATCTGTAAATTTTTTTGCTAAACTGTTGGACATTCCTACTTGAATCTCTGATGGAGTCTGACCTATGCAATACAATCGTTCTCGCCTCTCGCCTCTCGCCTCTCGCCTCTCGCCTCTGGGCGTGTTTTGCACTTAACCAAAGCGATTAAACCTTTTACGGCCAGTGTTCTGGCCAGTCTGATGCTTTTTTCTTGTATGGCCCAAGCCCCGGTTTTAAACCCACAGGCCCCCAAGGGCAGCTTTTCAATCCAAAATACCAAACGCTCGCTGGTTCCCCAAGATACGGTTTATGTCTATAGCAACAATCCTTTGAATGCTTCGAGCCTGCCGGAGTTTCAAATCCAGGCTTTGCCCCAAGATACGGGCTGCAATGGGGGCTGTGTGAATAGTCTGAGTGCTGTTATGAGTTGGTCTGCCCCAGGTTTTGCTCCCCAGGGAGATACCTTGACCTTGGACTCACTTCAAGCAGCACCCAATGCAGGTTTTGGCTATGGTCTGAATGTACTGGAAAGAAGCACGAACAGCTCAGGCCAAGCGATTGCTACCCGCATTAAAGTAGGGGCAAGTGCAGAACTCACAACAGCGACAGGAACAAGCTCTGGTTATTCCCGACGAGAAGCCCTGCAAATGGAAATGATCAGCAGCGATGGTATTAATTTCAGTTTAGCTTCCAGTCAAACAAGTTATGGAGATCTTGACTATTATTGGTCGAATCCTCCTTCACAGCCTGGGGGCTGTAATCAGGCTGCTTGGGGGGGAACAGGTTATCAAGTACTTCCTGTCTCTCAAGCCCAATTGGTATTAAACCCCAACGGTCAAAGTGCGCATCTTACCGCCAGTTTTAGTGGATCCCTGACCTATTCCTACTATTCGATTGAGTATGTCGAGGGCAATGAGCGCTGTGTATTTACCCCCAATCAGGTGGGTTCAGCCCAGGGAAGTATCGATATCGATTTTTTGGTGTTATTTGATGGGGTTCCCCAACCTACACCCACTCCATCTACCTATCCAACCCCAACTCCTGTTCCCACGCCTACGCCCAATACATCTTCTTCACCGCTCCAAGCTTGTCCTGTACAGGCCACTCTGCCTTGTGATGAAAAGTATCGGAGCCAACTTCAGGATATGAATCAAAAGTTGAGACAAGCCATTTTAGATACAGCAAAACTGACAGGAAAAAATTTGACACCTGGGCAACTGGCGATTTTAGAAAGTGGGCAAAGTTTTAGTATTCAAGCAGCGGGGGGAATGCGCCAGATTGGAGTCACTGAAGAACTTGAGGTATCTCTTTCGGGTTACGATCGTTTGTTGGATGATATGCTTGAGGGTATCGACAATAACATTCGAGATTATCCTATAGAAATACAAGCTCTTCAAAATCAGGTTCAAGAAGCTCAAAATCAGATTCAAAATTTTAAACAAATCCTACAGACATTAGCTGCTGAGCGCCAAGGCTATTCGCAAGAAAAGGTGCAACTGCAAAATAATATCAAAAACATGAGCAAGCAGGAGAAAGATGCTGCTCAGGCACGGATATTGGAATTAACCCAAAAGATCAATGCTGTGAGAGATGATGAGCGGGATACGCAGCAAAAAATTGATCAAGAACAGACGAAAATTCAGGCTTTGCAAAAAGACATTGCAGAAAAAGAATCTTTGTTAGCAAAAGCTTATCGTGACAAGCTTGAATATGAAGAGCAGAAACGAGTGGTGAACGATTTGAGTTATGCGGCTCAGAAACTTATTGCTCTTGTGAATGCCTGTAAGGAAGGCAACTGTCTCAATTGGAATGGTGGAAATAATGGCGGAGGAAACGGGGGCGGCAATGGTGGGGGCGGTACGCCTTCTCCGACACCAACACCGAATCCATATGAAAGCCAATGCCCTATTGGATTGGATATGCAGAAGATGGTCAAAGATTATGATTCAAGAGCTCAGAATGCTCGTATTAGGCCTGATGGTAATATTGGTTTGGGTAGGGTTATTGCTATTACAGATGTGAAAACCAATAATTTTACTCAAGATTTAGTTGCTCATTCTGGTCCTAAATCTAGAACAGGAACTGTGCCTACACCTGAAGAAGATGGCCGGGAGAGATATTTTACAGATTCTATACTAAACTCCTCTGGAAATCCATATAATTACACAGATGCGGAAAGGAAAACTGTTGAATATATTGCTGATCAATATTATAACCACAATCCAAATATTAACAACGTAACATTATATGCAGATAAAGAAACTTGTAATCATTGTAAGCCTTTAGCTGGAGAGTTTAGGCGCAAATTTCCAAGTATTAATTTGCATTGGTTTGATAAAACTGGAAAGTGTTATTAAGTAAATGAAAGATGAAATGGAATATAAAAATGATTTTTTTTCATTTATTCAAGCCATTTGTCGTCACGATTTAGAGTACGCTGTTGAAAATTCTCACTCTATTCCTCGGCTAAGTAAAATAGTCTCTGAAGATATGACGTTATTAACAATGGCAATTGAAATGGGTGATTATGAAATGACCAAATTACTTTTAGAGAATGGTGCGGATATAAATGCTCAATGCTCTAAAGGTTGGACCGCTTTGCACCATGCAATTGAGTTGGCGATTGAACAAAGAGACCAATCCTATGATGAGCAAGGTCTTTTAAGAAGCGTTGATATATCTTTGATTCAATTACTATTTCAATATCATCCAAACTTAGATATCAAATATTATGCTAATCCTTCACTTCCAGGAGAGCTGGCCATAGATATGGTTTATGACTGGTCTGAGTTTGATGAATTAGTGAAAAAAGAGCGTCAGTGGCAAAAGCAAAATAGACATTTCTGAGATGGCAGAACAATATTTTTTTGTGTTCAAGAACTCTTTCACCGTTTAAATAACATTGTTAGAGTCCGATACTAATAATTTTGGAATTATAGGCTGCCAATCTGCCTCAGCAGCGGCAGACCCTGCTGAAGGAAATTGACAATGTTCAGAAGCTGTTGAATCAATTGAAAGTGTGGAAAGATGCCGTAGCTTCTGGTGCCATCGCTGCGGGAACAGCAGCGGGATCCGCCGTCGTCAATGGCAGCTCTTTGCTGGCATTTGCCCAGAAAGAGGCGCTGAAAAAGGCGCTAGAGCTATTGCTTTCTCAGGCTTTGAACTATAGCCCTCAAGCCTTGTCTTTGGCCCAGCAGATGAACAGCAAAGTGGATCTGATCATGAATCAGCTCCTGCCCTATTGGCCGTATATTGCCCAAGTGAGAAATGCATTGTTGTTCAGCCCCTGCGCTGCACTGAATTATCCCGGCACAGGCGGCGGTACTGGTGGTGGAAATAATGGCGGAGGAAATGGGGGTGGTACGCCTTCTCCGACTCCAACACCCATTCCCAGCCCACCGGGATGTTTTGAGACCTGTACCCGTTCAGATTTTCCATTGAGTATTGATGTGCTTGATAAAACGGGCAATATTGCGATTTCTTACTCAAGTTCTCAATGCAAAGAGTTTCGGCACAGCGTATCTGGTCAACAGAATCCAATGCGTGTTTTTCAAGATCAGAGTCAGATTGGTGGTTTGAATTCTTCTTGTAATCGTAAGGGGACGCTGCCTCCACCCACCCGGACAAATTTGGAGTGGATGTTAGATGGCTATGCACCATGTGATAATAGTGGACGAGATAATATTGTTACCGAATTACATCATTTTGAGCAAAATCCTGATGGCCCCATTGCAGAAATGTCCAAAGCTATTCATTTACGCGTCAGTCACCCAGAAAGACCAAGCCGTATAAATCGAAATAAGTTTGACAATTTAAAAGAGGCATACTGGAAAACTCGAGGTTATCAGCTTAACTATGGAGACAATGCTGTAGCTTGTACAAACTAATTTAAAGGAAAATTTATGAGTATTGCAGGTTTACTCAAGGCCTATGAATTAGAACGAAAAAATTTAGGCATAGGTGAACAGAAATGTTCTCTTCGAGTCATTGCGGCAGCGGAACGCTATTTGGGTGTGGTTTTTCCTCCAACCTATCGTTATTTTCTGGAACATATTTCTCTTAACTCCAAAGCCGATCTTTTAGGTTTAAGGCTTTATGAGCCTGAATTAGCGATCTCAGATCAACCCGTAGTTTCCCTCACGCAGACTTATCGTGAGGATCCAAGCTTTCCCTTACCTCAGCAGTATATTCTGATTGATGATGAGGCACCTGATTTTATGCATATTCTGGATACTACTCAGGTGGATCAACAGGGGGAGTGTAAAGTGATATGTTGGCTGGCCGATGATTTTTTCGATAGCGATTATACAGATTTAGATGGTCTTTATTTGGAGTTGGTAAACGGTGCGATTTATAAAATGATGTCACACAAAGCCGATGAGGGAAGGCTTTTGCGTCAGGAAGTCGAAGACTATATTGCTTTTTACAAGAGCTTGGGTTATACAGGCAAAGAGGATCGTTTTCTCGAAGAAAACTGGCAAACCTTGTTTGACATGGCCTCTTAAGAGCCAAAGTTTGACGTTCCTTTTCGGTGCAGGTGAGAAATGCACTGCTGTTCAGCCCCTGCGCTGCGCTGAATGAGGGTGGCCCACCCTTTTCGAGACTTTTCCCCTACTTTCTGCGCTTCAAAATACCTGCTTCAGCCGAAAAAAACAGCTGCTCAAAACGCCCCTGTAAGGGTTTCCAGGCCTTCAGATCAAAGAGATTCGCTTCGTTTAAATAAGCCGCTGTAGGATCAGGCGGAACAAAGGGATGGTCCGGCATCTGATAAACCTCTATTGCTTTTCCCCCATGGCTCCAGCTCAGGGGTTTCTGCGGCTGAAACACCTCAGGATATTCTGCCAGCGGGCGATAGAACCAGACACTGCCCTTGCCAATCACCTGCCCCACCACTTGACCGGATTCTGTTTCCTCGACCAGCAGGGCGGTGCGCTCGTCAATGCCAATGCCCTTTAATTGACTGGGCCCCGTTTAGAGCGGGCTCGGGCCAGAAAAGCCAAGAGTCTTCCCTGCCGGTTGCGCTCGGCAAAATGGCTGTCGGTTAAGAGATTCTGCATCAGCGGCAGTTTGATAAAATCGTTGCGCAGGGTCAGTTCAGGGTGAAAGGGATTGTTCAAAACCTGCTCTGACTGCATCGATTCTCCTTCTGCGCTGTAAATCACCTCGCCCAAAATTGCCAGACCTGCACTGGTGCCCCCCATGGGGATTTTTTTGCGGGTGGGGGCAGAGATATCTGCTTTGCTGGTGGGATATACTTTTCCGCTTTCAAGCCAACCCAAGCAGCCCCAGAGCGGCTGAGTTTTGAGAGCTGCCTGTTTTTCAAGCGAAGGCGTTTGCGCTGCTTCAGGGGCGCACCTGTTAAAATACAGCAGACGAATCATTTTCACAGCAAAGGCTTTCGCTTATGACCACTTCCTTCAACCCCCTCGATGAAATCAGCCAGGAGCTTAAACTGAGCCTGGCCCAGGTGCAGACCACCGTGAGCCTTTTGGATGAGGGCGCAACCGTGCCGTTTATTGCCCGCTACCGCAAAGACCGTACAGGCGCTTTGGATGAGGTGCAAATCCGCCAGATTGAAGAGCGCCTGAAATACTGGCGTGAATTAGAGGAGCGGCGACAGGCCATTCTCAAATCGATTGAAGAACAGGGCAAACTGACCCCCGAATTGGCCAAAACCCTGGCGGCGGTGCGCAATAAAACTGAGCTTGAAGATCTCTACCTGCCCTTTAAACCCCGGCGTCGAACCCGAGCGCAGAAAGCCCGTGAGGCGGGCTTGGAACCCCTGGCGCTGATCATGCGCCTGCAAAGAGAGCGCCTGGCCCCCTCTGAAAAAGCCCGCGCCTTTCTTTCTGAGCAGATCACCGATCCCGAAATGGCTTTGCTGGGTGCGCGGGATATTCTGGCAGAAGAAATTTCTGAAGATGCCCGTCTGCGTGAGCAGGCCCGTGAAAATCTGCGCAATTTTGGGGTGATCACGTCCCGTTTGGCGCGCGGGCAAAAAGAAGACAGCCCAGAAGCGGCGAAATACCGCGATTATTTTGATTTCAAAGAACCCGTTAAAAAAATCCCTTCGCACCGCTATCTGGCCCTGCGCCGGGGCGAGGGTGAAAAAGTCCTCAGCCTGAAAATTGAATTGGAGGCCGAACGCCTGCTGGAACGCCTGCGCCGCCAGTTGCAGATTCAGCCCAATGCCTGGGGCGATCAGGTGCGTCTGGCCCTGGACGACGCCTGGGAGCGTCTGTTGCTGCCCTCTCTCGAAAGCGAAATTCTGTCAGAATTAAAGCTCCAGGCCGATCAGACCGCGATTGAGATCTTTGCCGCCAATCTGCGCGATTTGCTCATGAGTGCCCCCTTTGGTACCCGGCCTGTCTTGGGCTTGGACCCCGGTCTGCGTACCGGCATCAAATGCGTGGCCCTGAGCCCCACTGGGCAGTATCTCGAAGACACGGTGATCTATCTTGTGCAGAATGAAAACCGGGCCAAAGAAGCTTTTTTCAAGCTGTTTAATAAATACCAGCCCGCAGCGATTGCCCTGGGCGATGGCACCGGCAGCCGCGAAACAGAAAAAGCCGTGCGTGCCTGGCTCAAAGAGGCGGGACAAAAGCCTGTGTTTGTCAGAATCTCCGAATCAGGCGCTTCGATCTATTCTGCTTCAGAGATTGCCCGCCAGGAATTCCCCGATTTGGATTTAACCGTCCGGGGGGCGATTTCCATTGGCCGCCGTTTGCAAGACCCGCTGGCAGAGCTGGTCAAGGTGGAACCGCGCTCTTTGGGAGTGGGGCAATACCAGCACGATGTGAACCAGACGGCCTTGGCCGCCAAGCTCGATCAGATTGTCGAATCCTGCGTGAACCAGGTGGGGGTTGAGTTGAATTCTGCTTCAGCCCCTTTGCTGGAGCGGGTTTCAGGGCTGGGGCCGAAACTTGCCAAAGAAATTGTGGCACACCGTGATCAAAAGGGAGCCTTTGCTTCTCGTCAGGAATTGCGCAAGGTCAAAGGCTTGGGTGCCAAAACCTATGAACAGGCCGCTGGTTTTCTGCGCATTCGCGAAGCCCAGAACCCGCTCGACAATACGGGCGTTCATCCAGAGCACTATGCTGTGGTGGAGCGCATGGCGCGTGATTTGGGCGTGGCCGTGGCTGAATTGCCCAAGCGGCCTGAATTATTGCCGCAGCTGTCTTTGAAAAATTACCAGGCAGGCGATGTGGGCGAGCATACCCTCAAAGATATTCTGCTGGAATTGCAAAAACCAGGCCGGGATCCCCGCGAGCAGTTTGAAGCCCCGGTTTTTCGTGAAGACGTGCAGGAACTCGAAGATGTCAAACCTGAAATGCTGTTTGAAGGCCGGGTTACCAATATTACGGCCTTTGGGGCCTTTGTGGATATTGGGGTGCATCAGGACGGTCTGGTGCATGTATCCCAGCTTTCGCACCGCTTTGTACGCGACCCCCAGGAAGTGGTCAAGGTGGGACAAACCCTGCGCGTGCAGGTGCTTGATGTGGATTACAAACGCCGTCGGATTCAGTTGACCGCCAAACTTTAGGTCTGAATCACGCAAAATATGTTGGCTTGCTCACAGAAATGTGTTGTGTTTCACATTATGCTGAAAACGGAAGGATTTTGGTCTGCGCCAAATTTCTCTTCGCCAGACAATACCAAGCGTGATGAAAGAAGAAAGCCTATGAGCCCGATACTCGCCAGTGCTTCAGATGCGATTCCTTACCTGAATACCTTTGCCCAGGGCAACCACCCTGATCATCTCTGCGATGCCATGATTGATATCTTTAGCAACCGCCCGGATATGGCAACGGTTTTGATTCCCACCTATGCCCGTTATCTGACGGCACAGGAGTTTCAACGTCTCTCGGCCCGCTTTCCTGCCCTGACCAATCTGTTTACAGGGTATCAGCAGACCTTGGGCGCACTTCAGGCCCATTGAACGTCCACCATCTGCTCTGTGCCTGCGCCTGCATCCAGAAGGATGAGGGGCGCTTTTTGCTGGTACGCACCCCGGCTCGCGGGTGGGAATTTCCGGGGGGCGTGATTGAGCCAGGAGAAACGCTTGCGCAGGGCCTGGAGCGGGAAGTGCTTGAAGAGTCGGGTTTGATCGTGAAAACGCAGAAGCTTTTGGCCTGGACTCAGAATATCTCAACGCTGCCGCCCAAATTGATTTTCGTTTTTTCAGCCGAATGGCTTTCTGGCAGCTTGCAACCCAGTGCAGAGACCCCTGAATTGGGTTGGTTTCGCGCTGAACAGGCTGAGGACATGATTCAGCATCCGGCCAATGCCCTGCGTTGGCGTTTGGCGCAGCAGGCAGCCGCTGGCCTCATGGGCTGCGTTTATCGTCAGGATCCCTTTGAACTGCTTGAATCCAGCGTATTCTGAAAATATAACCTGTTTTTTACAAAGCCTTTGCATAAAACCTGCAAATTCAGGGTATATTAATCAAACGTCGTCAGTGAGCAGTGTTAGAAAGGATTTTGCCTGTGCCCTCATTTCCAGTCAATCCCAATCGTCAAACCGGGTCTTTGCCCGTTGTTACAAGTCCTCAACCCGCCAAGCCGCAAGAAACGGCAAGCGCTGCCGCACAACCGGCTCCTGTCACCGAGCCTGTTGCTGCACCGCCTGGCGATACCAACACCACGCGCACAGCCTTTCCTGAAGCGGGTTTTGATCCTTCAGCGGGTTTCTCCATGCCCAGAGCTGCGGCTCCTGCCAGTCCAACCGCTCCTGCCGCTGATCCCGTGGATCTCTCTCCTCTGTCGCAGCCCTTGCGGGTGAGCTACGAAGATTTCAAAGCGCAGCTCAAGGCCGATCCCAAAGTTGAGTTTATTGAAATTGATCGCCGAGATCTCAACAAAGGCCTGAGTGATTTTCTCAAGCAATACCAAGATCTTCTCACTCAAAATCCCGAATTGCTCCAGAAACTTCAGGAGTCGGAAATTGGGCGTGATTTGTTGGCCGCGCTAGACCATGCGGCGAAGGGCGCGCTCAGCACCGATGATATTATCAAGCTCCAGACCTTTGCGGTTGCCAGTGGCGTGGATATCAGCCACGCCAACAGTGCCAACGGGATTGATGGCGATTATGGGCCCCGCACCCATGCAGGCCTACAGGAGGCCTTCTCTAAATTACTCAGTTCACCTGATCAGGCCTTAGAATCCTTAAAAACAGCAGCGCCTCAGGCCACTACTTATGCCCAAACGGCTCGCCGTTCTTATGAGGAAACAGGGGATGCCTATATCCCAGGGCAATCACGCACCTATGATGCTCCTCCTGAGCCTGGTTCTCAGCCTGCGACGCCGGGCGTTTCAGATCCTGTGCCCACCTCCTCAGGTCAGCTGGGCCAGGATATTGCGGCTGCTGCCCGCCGTACCGCTTCAACGTTCCGCAACCCCAAAACGGGAGCGATTCCTTCGATTGGCTATTGTATGGGCGGCGTGCGCACGACCTTGGACAGCATGGGAATTCGCCTGCGTGCGCCCGGTGGGGGTTATCTGCAATCGGCCAAAGATGCTGATGATGTGCTTCGCCGAAACTTTAGTGATAAGTTTGATGAGGTCAAACTCAGCCCCAACGATCCCCAATTTGCCAATAAACTGCGTAATTTCCCACCCGGTACGATTTTTGTCTGGGAGGCCAACCCCGACCCCAGCACCCACAGCCGGGGCGGAGGTTTTAAACATGGGCATATTGAAGTTGCCCTGGGTGGCGGTAAGGCTGCCAGTGACCATATTCAGAATGTCACCACCAACGCCAATGGACGCTATGGCAGTGTTTCGATCTTTGTTCCCAAAGCCTGATCTGCTTTGCTTTTGAACTTTTAAGCCCCTGTGCGCAGGGGCTTATTTTGTGCTTGCCAATTCGGCTTCAAGGAATTGAACCGCTTGTTCCACCCCGTTTTGGAGACGTAGTTTTTTTCCCAGGGCTTGGGCTCTGGCGTAATAGTCTTCGCGCAGAAGTCTTTGCAAGGCGTTATCAAGCGCTTCGGCTTTAAAAAGGCGTTTGGGCAGAGCCGGGGGGCCCAGCCCCCGCGTATGAACAGCATGGGCCCAGTAATGCTGATCGAGCAGGTGGGGCACCAATTGTTGCGGCAGACCTGCCCGAGCAGCGGCTGAGGTGGTGCCTGCTCCGCCATGGTGAATCACTGCGCGCAGACGTGGAAAGAGCAAATCATGGGGCAAGGCTTCAATCAGAAAGATATTTTCAGGCAAGGCTGATTGGGTGCCCAAACCGCCCCAGCCCTTTGAAAGAATAAATCGCTCTTTGCGTTTGCGTGCCAGTTTAATCATCGCTGCTGTCGAGGCCTCGGCTTTGCCATCATTCATGCTGCCAAAGCCCAGATAAATCGGGGCTGAACCGGCTTGCAAATAGTCTTCAACCTCAGGGGGCAAACAGGTTTCCTGTGCTTTGAGATGCAAAGCGGGTATTTGGGTCAAGGGCGTAACATCCCGAGGGGCTGACGCCAGTTCGCGGTAGGCAGCCAGCAAGGGGTGGGGCGAAAGAAAGCAGTCGACAATCTCTTGAACTGCAGGCAGGCCGATTTTTTTTCGTTCACGGTTGATCAGGCCTCCCAGTGCCCACTGCCAACCTATTTTTTCGAGCTGCCAAGCCCGCTCATGCAGGGAAGGGTGCAGTTCTGGCCAGGGCCAGAGCAGAGACATATAGTCTTTGGAGGGAATCAGGCTGGGGCAATAGACCAGATAACGGTAGGGAATTTGCCAGTAATCAGCGGCTGTGAAAGCCGAAAGTTGCAGTGAAGAGGCAACGATCAGATCAAAGCCTTCAGCCAAAGGCAGGGTTTTTTCATGCTGAAGCGCTAAATTGGCATGTATCAAACTGAGCATATGGCGCAGGACTTCTACGGGGTTTTTCATGAGGGTGGCTCCGTAGGTTGCAACCAAGTCCTGCATGGATTCTCCCAGGGAATGTACTGGGATACCATAGCCTTGAATCCAGGCCGTGAAATCGGGGGGGGAAATCATCTCAATTTCATGGCCTGCTGCCTGCAGACCCACCGCCAAAGCCAAAAGGGGTTGAATATCTCCGCGTGAGCCGTGTCCGGCAACCAGAATGCGTGCCATCAGTTTTCCAAAAAGTCGAGATCACGACCATAGGTTTCTTCCAGGCGAGACAGAGCGATCGCTGAAATCAGCAGGGTGACAGCTCCGATCATTAGCGCGCTGCCACTGAGACCTAAGCTGCCTTTGCTGGCTTCAAAGGCCAGGGTCAGGGGCACCACCGAGCCGCGAATAAAATTGGGGGCAGTGGTCGTGACGGTCGCGCGGATATTTGTGCCGAAGTTTTCCGAGGCCATGGTCACAAATATGGCCCAAAACCCGACTGAAAAGCCCAGAAAACCGCAGACCAGATAAAATATTCCCAGAGATTGAGGCGCCAGGATAAAATAAGCACCGACGGCCAGGGCGGTCAGCCCCAAAAAGAGCCAGACTACTTTTTTGCGGCTGCGCAACCTTTGGCTGAGCAGGCCACTGCCCAAATCTCCCAAGGAGAGGCCAATATAACAATATTTCACGGCATTGCCTGCAGTAGGAAGTTCTGCCATGCCAAAGGCTTTGCCAAATTCGGGCGAAAAGGTAATCAAAATTCCCACCACATACCAAATCGGCAGGCCAATCAAAATACAGTTTAAATATTTCAGGGCACGGGGCAGGTTGTTAAAGAGCATGAGAAAATTGCCGCGCGAAATTTTGTTTTCTTTGACTTTTGAAAACATGCCCGACTCAAACAGCCCAACCCGGAGCAAGAGCAGACAGAGCCCCAGGCCGCCGCCAATATAATAAGAGGTACGCCAATCAAAGAGATTGGCAACGAAAGCGGCAACCACTGCACCCAAAATGCCCACTGAGGCTACGATCGTGGTGCCGTAGCCCCGGCTGTGGCGGGGCATGAGTTCGCTGACCAGGGTAATGCCAGCCCCCAGTTCTCCTGCCAGGCCGACGCCGGCAATAAAACGCAAGAGCGCGTATTGTTCGACATTTTGAACCAGACCATTGAGGATATTGGCGATCGAATAGATAAAAATTGAGCCAAATAAAACCGACAGACGGCCTTTTTTATCGCCAATAATCCCCCAAAAGATGCCCCCCAGCAACATACCCAGCATTTGCATATTGAGCAGCAGCACCCCTTTGGAGAGCAGTGCATCGCCACTTAAACCGAGCGATTGTAAACTTTTGACGCGCACAATGCTAAAGAGCAGCAGATCGTAAATATCTACAAAATAGCCCAAGGCGGCCACCAGAATCGAGAGAATCACCAGACGTGAAAAACCCGCTGAAAGGTTTGGAGAGTCAGATTCTTGCTCTGTAGGGGTGTCCATCGCGTGACCTCATGCATGGGAGATAGGATCAGGATAGGCTGGAATTGCATCTCTGGCAACAGGGGAAGCGGCAAACCTTATTCTCCCCAATGAATTGCATAGTTAAGTAAGTTTGTGATAAATTTATTTCATAGTTAAGCAAGTTTTAACCTAACTTAACTATATGATAATCAAGAACTTCTCTTCGAGGCACTATGAATCGCGTTCTGCAAATGATTGAACAGTTTGGCAAACCCCGTACCAGCCGTACCGGTCCTTTGACCATGCCTGCAGGACAGCCTTGTATGCTCAGCTTTGACTTTGTTGAAGAACAGCCTGAAATTGAAAGTGCTGAACTGATCAGTGAAAATTTTTCAGGCAGTTTAGGCCGTACCGCTGAGTGCATTTCCTCACGCAGTTTAATTGATCCCCATTGTCTTGAAGAAGTCACTTCCCACAAAGAAACCCGAATTACCTCGCTTCACCAGGCCATTAGCCACGGCAGCACATCCGATGAAATTGATCCTGCCCGCCGTCGCAAGCCTCGCAAAGCACGTCCTGTGGCAAAAGTTCAGGCCTCTGCCCTGCTTGAAGCCAGTGAGTTGATTTCTATTCCTGGCAAATACCGCTCCCGTGAGCACCTTGAGCCTGCCTTGGTCAGTGCTGCTGGCAAACAGGTAAGTTTAGACATCCTGCGCAAATTGGGTGAGCGCAGCAGCCAGGACGAATTGCTTGAAAAGGTGAAGGTCGCCTGCGAGAAAGTCCAGGCCGATGCCCTCTATGGCCCCTCCCTGCGCCGTGAAGTGACCCTGCCTCAGCGTCATAAAATCAGAATAAAAATTGGTTAAATCAATTTTTAAACGCAAGATTATCTTTTCTTAATCTATAATTTCCTAAGACACGTTATCCAGTTTCCTGAGGTTTTTGAATGAACCGTCTGTCCTTGATAAAACTGAGTAGTTTAAGCTTGCTTTTGCTTGTGGGTTGTGGGCGCAGCAGCTCCAGTTTGGAGACTTTGCCCCTGACAGCAGCGCAACAAAGCTATGTGCGCAGGTATGCAAACGCTCCTCTGCCCGTGGTGAGTGCCAGCGATACGGCTCAGGTCAAAAAAGTTCTGCAGACGATTGATGATATTAAAGCCCGGATTGATGCGCTTGAAGGAACAGGAGCCCCTGAAACAGAGGCCGCTTTACCTGAGGATGTGCAGACCACAGCCTCCAAAACCCTGGGTTCTGAAAGTGAAGCTTCGCCTTCGAAACAGGTAGCCACTGTTCCCGCAAGCACTCCCAAGACAGAGAACATTCTTAAAGAAATTTCTGATTATATCCTCAGTGCTCCTGCGATTGACGCAATTGCTTACCAAAATGAAAAGGGATTGGACAGTGGCAAAACCACTGAGAATCATCTTCATTTTTATAAGCAGGGAAATTTGGTGAAGATTGAAGTCTTGGCCAGCTCTCCCCGCAATGCAGGGGTTAAAGTTTTGTACAATGTGGGTTCTGATAAGGTCAAAATCAGACCTGCCGGCGCCCTGAGTTTTTTGACCACTGAGTTGGCGCAGAAAGACGAAAAAATTGCTTCGGTCAATCATTTTACGCTCAGCCAAACTGATTTTATCGGAATGGCGACCCGTTTGGCCGGCCCCAGTTATTCTGCCGAGTTGATTGGCAAGACCACGATTGAGGGGAAAGAAGCCTATGTGGCAAAAATTACCACATCTTCTCCCAATGCCCTTGACCCACGGATTGCCTACGAGCATATGGCATATGATCCCAAAACCTATGCCATTCGTTATTGGGAAGCCTTTGACGGTTCCAGCCAGGAACCCTTTTTAAGATATTTACTCAAAAGTTTTGAAATCAAGCAAGATATTCCCGCGAATGTCTTTAAGCTGTAAAATGTGACTGGTGTACTGAAAATATACAGAGGTAGTTATGAAAAAACGCAGTCTAATCGGTTTGGGTCTTTTATCAGGTTTGTTGCTTGCATCTTGCAGCAGCACCCTTCAGCCTTTGGGTCAGTTTAATAGCGGTGCTCCGGCGCAACTGGGTCGCTTTGCTGCTCCTCAAGCCAATTTGCCCAAGCAAGTCGTCGAAATTCGCTGGCAGAATCAGAATCAGATCGTCAATGCAGCCGCCGCTGGTATTGACCTGTTTGGTGCAAAGCCTAAGCAACGTGTAGCCAAAGCCCGTGTTTCTCTACAGGAAATTGAATCCCTCAAAGCCCAAGGACTGCAAATTCTTCAGGTACGTGAGCCCGGCATGGATGTGCGGGGTGGTTTGCCTGGCGGGTATATGACCTATGCCCAGATGGTCGAAAAACTCAAAGCCTATGCTGCACAATACCCCAATCTGGTTACGATTGAAGATGTCGGCGATACCTGGCTGAAAACCCAGGGCAAAGCCCCTCAGCATGATATCTGGTCCATTTCAGTCACCAACAAACAGAACCGCGCTCCCAAGCCTACCCTGATGCTGACTGCCGGTGTACACTCCCGCGAATTGGCCCCTGTTGAAATCGTCATGAAACTGGTAGATGAATTGCTGAGCAAATATGGCAAAGATCCCCAAGTTACTCAATTGGTAGATACCCGTGAACTGTTGGTTCTGCCCATGGTGAACGTCGATGGCCGTGTCAGTGTCGAACAAGGAAATAGCTGGCAGCGTAAAAATCTGAATGGATCAGGTATTGATATCAACCGCAACTTTGATTCTCACTGGAATTATGAAGGCTTGAATGTTCCCTCCAGCTGGAAATATGGTTTGACCAATCCCAATACCGAAACTTACAGTGGTCCCCGTGCTGCTTCTGAGCCTGAAACCCAGGCTGTTCAGAATATGTATACCCGTAAGAAAATTACAGCTTCTGTAGATATTCACGCCTATGGTGAAATGTTCTTCTGGCCTTTGGGTTATAGCGACAAGCCCATCCCTGAAGTCAATCTGTACAAAAATATGTACAATGCGACCTTCTCCAAGATTGGGTATTCAGGTGGCACCAGCCTCTCACTGCTCTATCCCACCACAGGCACGACAGATGACTATGGCTATGTCAAACACCACGCCTTCTCCATGGGCATGGAGGTCGGTCAAAGTTTCCGTCCTTCCTATTCCGATGTTGAGCAGATGTGGGTACAACATCGCCCCATGTGGCTGACTGTTTTGGATATGATTGGCAATTTCCCTGCCGCCCGTTAAGAGAGTCCCCGATAGCGTAAAGACCCCCAATAGCGTAGTAGAGTAAAAGGAAGCCCCCGGTGAAAGCCGGGGGCTTCCCCTTTGGGGCTATGCTTTGCTGGCTTGGATATGTGCGTGAGGACTTTCAGGTTGTTCTTCGATGCCTTGACAATATTCTAGATAGAGCAAAGCAGCTAAATCTGCTTGATTTTTACGATAAACTTGAGAAAAATAGCTTTGAGCTTCAGAATAGGCTTGGTTTTCGTAAGCTTGAATGCCTGCGCTGAAGGTTTCAATGGTCTCCAGTTTGAGGGCCTGAATTTCGTTTTTGCGTCGATCAATCACTTCGTAGACCCTGACAGATTGGTTCTTGCCTTTGACCTTGACCTGTCCGAGGGGGCGCATGGGGTAGGTATGGTTGGCAGGCAGAGATTCGCGTACCTGTTCGCTGATAATGATGGGGGCGGCGTAGATTTTGGTTAAGCCCTCCATGCGTGAGGCCAGATTGACAGCATCGGAGATCACGGTTCCCTCCATGCGCTCTTGTTCTCCGATCGTGCCCAGCATCAAGCTGCCCGTATGCAGACCAAAGCCAATTTCGATGGGCGCGTATCCCCTTTCCAGGCGGCTGGGATTATAGGCTTCGATCAGATCGAGCATTTCCAGGGCTGCTTCCAGTGCGTTGGCTGGGTTTTCTGGAAAAAGGGCCATGATCGCATCGCCGATATATTTGTCGATAAAGCCCTGGTTTTGACGGATCACAGGGCTGACGCGCCGGAGATAGGAGTTGAGAAAGTCAAAATTTTCTTTGGGGGTCATGGTTTCTGAGAGAGTGGTAAAGGAACGAATATCAGAAAAGAAGACCGTCATTTGTTTTTGAACCTGATCCCCGAGCCGCACCTGAACAATGCTTTCGTGGCCCAAATAGCCTAAAAATTCGCGGGGTACAAACCTGCTATAGGCCATATTGATTTTGGCCAGTTCGATATGGGTTTTGATCCGGGCCCGCAATTCATTTTTTGAGAAAGGTTTGGTCAAATAGTCATTGGCTCCCATTTGAAATCCCTCTACCAGATCCGAAACCTGATTTTTGGCCGTGAGCATGACCACGGGGAGTTCGGTGGGGGGGAATTTTTTGCGAATCTGTTTGCAGACTTCGTAGCCTGACATGCGGGGCATCATGATATCGAGCAGAACGAGGTCGAAATGTTGACCTGAGTTCAGCGCCTGCAAAGCTTCTTCCCCATTATTGGTCTGAAAAATCTGATAGTGTTCCAAAGACAATAAATTGGCGAGGACTTGGGCGTTGATGGGCTCATCGTCGACAATCAGAATTCGGAACCCTTCCCCTTTGCTGATTTCTGAGAGGGAATCTTCTGATTCTTTAAACAGACTGGCCTGATCGTGAAAGAGATTGAACTGCGAGAGATCTTCCTGGCCCGCACCGACAGATTCTAGAGCTCGTTCATGGGAGATCGGCAAACTGAAACTGAAGACAGAGCCTTGGCCGGGTTCCGATTCCACCCAGATTTTTCCGCCGTGTAGTTCTACCAATTGGCGGGTAATCGCCAACCCAATGCCTGTTCCTCCGGCTTCGCGTTCGCTGCTGCCATCTCCCTGTTCAAAGGATTCAAAGATCTGTTCCTGTTGTTCTTTGGGGATCCCTTTACCTGCATCGCAGACGGAGACGATGATTTCGTCCACTTTCTGTCGAGCGATGACTTCTATCAGGCCGATTTCTGTAAATTTAATCGCGTTGCCAATCAGATTGTAGAGAATCTGTTGCAGGCGGTTTTCATCGGCCTGAACGGCCATCAATTCGTCAGGAATCCCATTGTGTAAATTGATCGGTTTGTTGTGGGTCAGGTGCATCAAGATCGTGATCACCACATCGGTCAAAGAGCGCAGACTCACCGGACGCAAATTTAAGACCAGATTGCGGTGTTTGAGTTTGGAAAAATCAAGAATATCATTGACGAGGTGGGCCAAACGGCGACCACTGGAAACAATTAACGAGAGGTTATAGCGCAGTTGGGCATTGAGTTCTCCTGTGGCGCCATCTAAAATGGATTCGGCGATGCCGATAATCCCATTGAGGGGGGTGCGCAATTCATGAGAAGTATTGGCTAAAAACTCATCCTTAAGACGATCCAATTGACTGAGGGAATCGTTTTCCCGTTCAAGGTGTCTGACCATGGTTTTCATTAAGTCGCGCATGCCGAGCATGCCTATTCCACGCCCTGTTTGATCAACAATGGGCAAGTGCCGGATATTCCGACTCTCCATGAGTTTCAGGGCGTCGTTGATATCCTGATCTGCAGACAGTGTGAGCAGAGAGCGGGTCATAACCTCAGAAACCAAGGTGGTATAGATATTTAAACCTGGTCCGACTACTTTGTTGAGCAAATCCCGCTCTGAAAAAATGCCTTTCATTTCTTCTGGGGTGCCCAGAAGAATCGCGCCTATTTTTTGTCTGTGCATGACCGCGACGACCTCAGAAACAGAAAGGTCTTCTGGCAGGCACGAAAGACCGGGATTCATAATGCTTTGAACGCAAATTTTGGTGTTCACTGAATATTTTCCAGGAAAAGTCTTGTTCAAATTCTAACAGATTGTGCCAAAAGCTAAAAATAAGCCTTGATTTACGTCTGACAGCGGCATGAGGATCTCTTCTGTTCGTGTTAAAATAGGCACACACCAAAGAATAAAAACAGGAACAGCACTGTGAGTTTTATTGAGCGCAAAAAAGCAGGGATCTACAAGCTATACCCTGGATTGATCGGGCGTAGAACCGAGATCTCAGCTGTAAAATATGCCATTCGGCAAATGGAAAACCGCATCAGTTCTGGCTTAAAAGTCAGAGATTACGCAAATATTTTCTATTTTTATGGCCGTGTAGGTTCCGGTAAAACCACTTTGTTGAGAACCATTTTTGATGATTGTGAACGTGGTGAGCTGGGTTTTCAGCCGCTCAGTGTCTGGTTTGACTGCTCAAAAATAGCCCAGTCTGAGGCCACGGCAGAAGAGAGTTTTGTGGTTGAATTGACCCGCGCTTTGGTGAGTATGGAAGAGCAATTGGCGCCCCTTTTTCAGCCGGTTTTTGATTATTGGGCCAATTTGGTCAAAGACCCTGCGGCTGCTCCCGCTGGCAACCTTCCAGCAGTTGTAGATCCTGCCACCCAAGCTTCGGCTTCACCTGTAAACCGCACCAATCCTGTGAAAGCTGCCTATGGTTCGATTTCAAGTATTGAAGTCAAGAAGAGCCCTTCAGGCAAACAAAACGTGAAAGATATTGCCCGCAGCGTCAACCGCAATATGCAGGCCATGGAAGCTGCCCAACGGACAACGCCAGCCCCCCCTCCTCTCAACAGCAAAGGGGAACTGGTCAAGCGTTTTGCCCATGCGGTGGATCAAATGGCAGGCCATTTTCGGGTGGTGTTTTTTTTGGATAATTTTGAAACCTTTGAGCGTTCCGAAGAATGGTTTCGCCAGGTATTTCTGAAGGCCTTTCAAAAAGAACTGATCCTGGTGATTGCCGGTGAAACCGATCTGCATACCACCTATCAGCAGGAATTTGGCAATGTTGCCAATTGTGTGGGTCTTCAACCCTTTTCTGTTTTTGAAACCGGGCATTTTCTGGCCTTTCAGAATCAGATTAGCGATCCTAAAATTGTGGTTTCGGCGCACCGCTTGGCCGGTGGCAATCCGCTCTGCGTGACCATGATTGCCGCAGCATTGCAGCATGTGATCAATCAACAGGCACCGGCAGCACCGTCTGGGCCTTCAGGGCAATCCCGTCTCTTTGCGCTACAGCAAGGGCTTACCCCTGCAAACAGTGTGCCCCCCTCTGCCGCTTTGCGTTTTCTGGAATGGCCAGGAGATGATTATGGCGAAAAGATCAACAAATATATCGCCTATATCATGATGGATGAACTGCCCCAGACTGATCAGAATATGTTGGCAGCTTTGGCCCTGATGAATCATTTTCAAGCTGAACTTTTTCAGCATTTGTCTGGCGTGATGAATGTCAGTCGAACGCTCGAAAACTTAAGCCAGCGCTACCGTTTTATTTCACCGGATGGCGAGATGATGGAGTTTATGAAGCGCACGCTGCGTGGCTATTTTAAACAGGAAATGGAAAATGTCTTTGATGACATCATGCGGGCAGCCTACGATTTTATGGCTGAACAGGTGCGTCAGCACCCTGAGGATTTGAACCTTTTAATTGATGCCATGTATTATTATTTTCATCTGGATTTCAGAGTCGCTTACCGCCATTATGTGGGTTTGGTTTCACATTATATGCACACGGAACTTGATTTCTGCGATCGGTTGGCTGCCGAAATGCTCTCCTGCTCGATTCCACAGGAGGTCAAGCATAAGATTCGCTCAATGTCGCGCAGTTTGGGCTGGTTCCGTAAGAAAGATCCCAATGGCTCACAGTTTATTATGTCTGAGGTGGCCAATCCAGAGGCGATTGATAACGAAGAAATGCGCTTTGTCGCGGATCTGTTCTTAATGACGGATCATTGATTGAGGTAAATCATGAAAAAACTGCTTTTGATTTGTGTTTTCTTAGCGAATGCTTTTGTGCTCTCTCCGGCGAGAGCCGCTTCAGCAGAGGATTTCTTTCACCAAGGGCAGATTTTTGCTGCTCAAAAATCCTATGATAAAGCCCAGGAAGCCTATCTGCAGGCCTTGGCCACCGATCCTGAATTTGAGCCTGCGTATATTTCGTTGGCTTTGATCTACAGTATGAAAAAAGACTATGCCAAGGCTTTGTTTCAGCTGGATGCCGCCTTAAAATTGAACCCCAAAGGTGCATTGGCACATAAGGTCAAAGGCTTGATTTTCAAAGAGCAGGGCAAAGCTGAGGCTGCAATTGCTTCTTTTCAGGCCTATTTAAAGGCTGTGCCTGCCGAGCAGTTGAAAGCAAAAGAGAAACAGGAAATTGAAGCCTTGATCGCCCAGCTCGAAAAAGAGAAGGGGCAGCCCGCTGCAGAAGGAGGTCAATAATGTCGGTTTATCGTTTTCGCTATCTGCGCACCATGTACGATAAAATTGTGGGCATTGCCGTAGAGAAACCCAGTGGTGAATTGATGATGCAGGTGGGTCGGCAATTGATCGAGTTTGATCAGGGAGCGCCCAAGCTTGAAATGTTGCATCTCTATGTTGAAAAAATAGCGGATAAACCGGCCTTTAAAGCACTCCAAATTTATGATGTGAGCAAGATCTATACCACCAAAACCTTTACAACTTGCCAACAATTGATGGATGAAGGTCGTAATTTTCTGGTCTGAAGCAAGCGCTTTCTTCTGCTACCCTTCAGGGAGGAATCCGGGCTACAATACCTTTGGGCTCGTTTTGGAAGTCTTTGTAAGAGTCCCAGTTTTTATGGATTGAGATAAAGTTATGACTGAAGAACCCGATTTTTTAATTTTACGTGCGGCACGCAAACAGTCCGTACCCCGCCCTCCCGTTTGGCTGATGCGTCAGGCGGGCCGTTATATGCCCGAGTTTCGTGCGGTCAGAGCGCAGGTTGATTTTTTAACCCTTTGTGATACGGCTGAGCGTGTGGTTGAAGTTTCTATGCAGCCGGTTGAGCAATTGGGTGTAGATGGGGCGATTATTTTTTCCGACCTCTTGATTCCTGCCCGCGATATGGGCTGTGATTTAGAGTATGTCAAGGGCGAAGGCCCTGTGATACACAATCCGATTCGCAATGAGGCAGATTTACGGGCTTTGAAAACGCCAGACCCTTCCGAAGCTTCTCCTGCTTTGGGGCAAGCGATTGCCATGCTCAAACGTGAAGTGGAGCCCAAAATTCCTGTTCTGGGGTTTACAGGGGCCCCCTGGACAACTGCGGCCTATATGATCGAAGGCGGGGGCAGTCGCAATTATATTGAAATTAAAACCATGATGTACCAGGCTCCTGAACTGTTTCAGCGCCTGCTTGAGCATATTTCAGGGGTCTTGATTAGCTATTTGTCGTATCAGGTCAAAGCAGGTGCGCGCCTGGTGCAGATTTTTGATTCCTGGGCCGGTACTTTAAATCAGGCCGATTACCGCCGCTATGCGCTGCCTGCCACCCAACAAGTAATTCAAGGGTTTAAACAATTGCATCCTGAAGTTCCCTTGATTCTCTATGTGGGCAATTCAGGGCATTTTCTTGAGGCCACTGCAGAAAGTGGTGCCGACGTACTCAGCCTGGACTGGCGTGTTGATCTGAATGACGCGGCCGAGCGGGTGGGTGAGAAGGTGGCTTTTCAAGGCAATCTTGACCCTGTTCGTCTGTTCTCAACCGCTGAGGATGTCGAAGCCCAGACCCGCGCCTTGATTGGGGGCTTTGCCTGGAAGACCGGGCATATCTTTAATTTAGGCCATGGTATTCTGCCTGGAACGCCGGTTGAAAATGTTAAACGTCTTGTTGATACTGTGAAATCCTATGCCTGAGGCCTTAGATTTTCACGTTCCGCGCGATCTGCTCGCCAAATATGCCAAGCCAGGCCCCCGTTATACCTCTTACCCGACGGCGCCTGTCTGGCGCGATGATTTTGGCCCAGAACAGGCTGAAGCGCTTTACCGTGCCAATAATCCAGAGAACAGTACCCGTGCCCTGGCGCTTTATTTTCACATGCCCTTTTGTACCAGTTTGTGCTGGTATTGTGGCTGCAATGTAAAAATTTCTCGCAATAAGGCGGTTCTTGGCCCCTATCTCGAAGCTGTCGAGCGGGAGCTTGAATTGGTTTCACCTTTTCTGGCCTCAGGCCGTGAAATTTCTCAAATGCATTGGGGCGGGGGCACACCGACCTATCTCAGTCCTGAACAGATTGTCGATGTGGTGGCGATGATCAAAAAACGCATGCGTTTTTCTGAAAACGCCGAACTTTCGATTGAAGTCGATCCGCGTGTGACGACCCTTGAGCACCTACAGGCCTTGCGCGCGTCTGGCTTTAACCGTATCAGCATGGGGGTTCAGGATTTTAATCCTGAGGTTCAGGAAGCCGTTCACCGGGTACAGCGTTTTGAAGATACTGCTGAGCTGATTGCCAACAGCCGTAAATTGGGTTTTTTATCCGTCAATATTGACCTGATGTATGGCCTGCCCTATCAAACGGTGGCTTCCTTTTCTGAAACCTTGAAACAGGTCGCCAGCTTGGATCCTGATCGGCTGGCGCTCTTTCACTATGCCCATGTGCCCTGGCTGAAACCGGCTCAAAAACTGATCAAAGAAGAAACCTTGCCATCGTCTGAAACCAAGCTCGATATCTTTGAACTGGCAATTGACGATTTTCTGCAAAAGGGCTATCGCTATATTGGCATGGACCATTTTGCCAAGCCCGATGACGAGCTTTCTCTGGCCCAGCAGGAACACACCCTGCGCCGAAATTTTATGGGCTATACCACCCAGGCGGGCACCGATCTCTATGGCTTTGGCGTATCTTCGATTTCTGAAATTGAAGGTCATTTTATTCAAAATGAACGCCTGGTGCCTGATTACGAAGCGCGTCTCAAAGCTGGGCATTTGCCCACTTTGCGGGGCATGGTGCTGTCTGCCGATGACCATTTGCGCAAAGCCGTGATTGAAGATTTGATCTGCAATTGCTACCTGGATTATGCGCGTTTGGAGAAAGCCTTTGAAATTGATTTTAAAACCTATTTCGCAGCTGAAATTGCCGAGATGGAAACTCTGGTGGATGACCAATTGGTGGCGATGAGCCCCTCTGGAGTTCAGGTTTTACCACGTGGGCAGATTTTAATTCGCAATGTCTGTATGATTTGGGATGCCTATCTCAAACAGCAGCAGGGCAAACAGCAGTTTTCACGAACGGCTTAGGCTTGCTTTTTAGAGAAAGGCCGCAAACCCTTCTTCTGTTTGGGCAAAATTCCAGGCCTCAAATTCTGGCTTGTCACTGACCTCTTCCCGACAGAAAGTTGGGGGAAAAAATGCCTCGGCTTCTGTTTCCGACAGAAATTCACATTCTGCAATCACAGGAGCCTTGGGGTTTTCTGGGAAATTAATCGCCAGATGGTGTCCTTGGTAGGGAAAATAGATTCTTTTTCGGCGCAAAATCGCACCCGGCAGGCTTTTTAAGAGCTGTTCATATTCACTCTGTGTTAGGTAGATATTTGTGATGTCTTCAGTCAAGGGATGTGCTTTGCCATATTTTTTGCAAAGTTTAAATTGAACGTCTGCCTGATTTTCAATTTTTCTCAGGCGCAGGCGTGTTGCCTGAAGATAAGAATCGGTGATCAGTGCGTGTCGACAACTGCTTAAATCGGGAAGTGCAGAAGTATCCACCAGCCAACGCCTTTCAATTTCAGCTTGGGCGTATTTCATGGGGCTGGAGCACACTTACCAGGGCGTGATGCGGGTATTGAGGCTATCCCATAGTTCGCCCAGGGCTTTTTTCAAGCGGCGCGAAACTTGCATTTGTGAAATGCCTAGATTTTTAGCAATTTCGGTTTGGGTCAGATCCTGATAAAAGGCAAATTCGAGGATCTGGCGGGATTGAAAACGCACTTTTTTAAGTGCATCTTGTAAAAGAATCCGATCTTCCTGGGCCAGCTGAAAGCTTTTATAACGTCTATCTTCCAGTTGATCCAAGATCGAAGTGGTGCCTTCTTGAAAGGCTTTGTAATCCTGATCTAAAGAAATGGGAAAGAAGTTTTTTTCGAGATGGCGAACTTCTTCGAGTTTTTCCTGACTGATGCCCAAATGTTCGCTGATTTCTTCCTGAGAGCCTTCCCGGCCCAATGTGCTTAAGAGATGAAGCTCTGCATTGCGCACTTTGGGAAGCAGTTCTTGCAGTTCGCGGGGAGGTCTGACCACAGGCAACTGGTCACGCAGGTAGTGTTTGATTTCACTTGCAATCAGATGGGCAGCATAGGTGCGAAAATTGATTTTTCGTTCGGGGTCATAGCGTTTAATTGCATTGAGTAGGCCGATGGCACCGACTTGAACCAGATCCTCATAATGACTTTGCACCATTTGACTGTAATTACGCGCAATCCGATGCACCAGATCCATATTCTGGATTAGAATTTCTTCACGCGTATTTTCTTGATCTTTGAGGGCGGTCATTCCCAGCCTGCCTTTTTCAATGCGTTTCTGTTGCCGTAAGGAAACAGAAGCGATTATTGAATCGCACTGATAACACTGAACATGGGCAAATACATCCCAATGATAATACTACCCACCATGCCACCAATTAGCACCATCATAAGCGGCTCAAGTAAAGAAGTCAAGGCCTTAACCGCTTGCTCTACTTCTTCATCATAGAAGTCAGCGACCTTTGAGAGCATGGTGTCTACGTTTCCGGATTCTTCCCCAATGGAGATCATCTGGGTGACCATGGGGGGAAAGAGCTTGGTTTGTGTCAGGGGTTTGGTCATGCCTTCACCTTCACTGACAGCTTCACGAACCTTTGCGATCCCGGCGGCAATATGCACATTTCCAGCCGTATCTTGGGTGATTTCAAGGGCGCTCATTAAGGGAACGCCACTGCGCAAGAGGGTTCCCAGTGTGCGGGTGAAACGGGCAATGGCTACTTTACGAACAATATCTCCAAAAATGGGAGCTTTCAGGATGACATTGTCAAATTGTGAGCGGCCAAAGGGAGTTTTGACATAGGCGAAGAGCCCCCAGGCTGAACCAAATATCGACGGAAAGATAATAAACCAATAGCCGCGAACCAAAGCACTCATATTCAGTAGCAATTGGGTAAAGGCTGGCAGGGGAACCCCCATGGAGTCAAACATTTCCTTAAAGATTGGAATCACGAAACTCAAGAGGAAAATAAAGATCGAGGTGGCGATAAAGCAGACGACCGAAGGGTAGGTCATGGCAGATTTTAACTGCCCAATCAGTTTGGCATTGCTTTCCATAAAGAGTGCCAAACGGTTGAGCACCTCATCGAGAACCCCGCCCATTTCTCCTGCCGAAACCATGCTGCAATAGAGCTTGTTAAACGTTTTGGGATGATCGGCCAGACATTCAGACAGCGAGCGTCCTTCTTCAACGCCATCACGCACCTCACTGAGGATACGCTTGAAAACAGGGCTTTGGGCTTGTTCTGCCATGATATTCAAGGCTCTTAAAAGCGCTACACCTGAATTGATCATGGTGGCAAACTGACGGGTAAAAACCACCATCTCTTTCAGTTTGACCTTCTGCATTTTCATCAGACGGCTATTGATGGCAGCGCCTAAGCCCCCGCCACCACTTTGTTTCTCGGTAATATCCAGTGGGAAAAGACCCTGTTCACGCAACTTTGCACGGGCCTGTGCCAGATTAGGGGCCTCTATGGTTTTAGATACCTGTTGTCCACGGGCATCTCTTACGGTACATGCGAAAGTTGCCATTCTTTTCTCCTCTTACAGTTAACGACGTCCGCCAGCTGCGCCGCCACTTTCATTCATCAAACGTTGGAAATCATCCGGTCGACTTGTCTTTTGGATCGCGTCTTCAAAGGTGATTTGGCGTGAAATACACAAATCACGCAGTACCATTTCCAGGGTAGCCATGCCGTATTTGCCACCGGTTTGAATGGCTGAATAGATTTGGGGAGTTTTACCTTCCCGGATCAGGTTGGCAATAGCAGGTGTCACGGTCATGATTTCCATGGCCATGACACGGCCTTTGCCGCGCGGGGCAAAATCTCCCACGGTGGCACGGGGCAATAGGGTTTGAGAAAGTACAGCGACAAGACTGTTGGAAAGTTGGATACGAATTTGGGTTTGCTGGTGGGGCGGAAAAACGTCTACCACACGATCAATGGTCTGACTGGCAGAGCTGGTGTGAAGGGTGCCAAAGACCAAGTGACCTGTTTCCGCTGCGGTGAGTGCCAGACGGATGGTTTCAAGGTCACGCATTTCGCCGACCAGAATAACGTCTGGATCTTCACGCAGAGCTGCGCGCAGGGCATTGTCAAAGGAACGGGTATCTTCTCCCAATTCGCGGGAATTAACCAAGCTTTTTTTGGAAACGTGTACATATTCAATCGGATCTTCAATCGTGAGAATATGTTCTGCTCTTTCTGTATTGATTAAATCAATCATGGATGCCAGGGTGGTGGATTTTCCGCTCCCGGTAGGCCCTGTTACCAAGACCAGACCTCTGGGTTTTTTGGTAAGCTCTTTGACGACAGGAGGCAGACCCAGCTCATCAAAACGGGGAATTTTGGAGGAAATCGTACGCAGGGCAGCCGCATAGGCACCTTTGTCTTTGTAGACATTGACACGAAAACGTCCCAGACCCACCACCCCGTAAGAACAGTCAAGCTCCCAGGTTTGCTCGAGGGTTTTGCGCTGTTCATTGGTGAGAATATTAAAGATCAGTTTTTGTGTGTCTTCTGGAGTGAGAGGCTCAAAGTCTGTCGGTGTAAGTTTGCCATTGACGCGAATCATGGGGGGAACGCCTGCCGCAATATGCAGGTCGCTGCCATCCTTATCGAAAACCATCTGAAGCAATTCTTCCATGAAGATCTGGGACATAGAGCAGATACTCCTCTTCTCAACCTGATATTAAGCTTTTTGTTTAAGTGTTGTAAAGCAGTATGGGCAAGTATCCCATTCTTCTTCGACCGTCGCCAGACAAGAGGGACAACGATCAGAGGCCGAAGCGGTTGATTGACCTGCAGCAGGCAAGGCCCCTCTGATTTTAGGCTGTGGGGGGCCTTTTTTCTTGTCAGAAGGGGGTGCAATGGCAATCGCTTCTGAGCCACTGCCATCTGAAACAGCAGGGGCACTGTGCTGCGGTGATGATGTTTCCAGTGAAGAACCACTGGGGGAAGGCGAACTTGCTTGTTTTGAAGCAGCAGCCTGTTGTTTTGCTTGTGCTCGGTAGTCTGGCTTGCGGGGAGGGATCAGCCGAATCAATTCTCGGGGTTCAGGCACTTCGGGAGGGGGGAAGAATCCCATTTCAATGTCCCCATCTTCAGAGCCTTCATCGGTCATGGTGACGCGTAAAACCTCGTCAAAGTCTGTAAAACCGTCGCGTACCAGCATTAGGGAATATTCTTTGAGCGGCACCATGCCACTGCGTTTAGCGGCCTGGCGGATAATCGATTTAACTGCGTCTTTGTTGATGGCTTCGCGCAGATCATCATTGATGGCCATCAGCTCATAAACACCCATACGGCCTTTGTAGCCGCCACTGCATTTTTCGCAGCCTTCTTCATTGTGCTTGTAAACCTGAATTTTTTCACCGGGTTTCCAGAAGGGGTAACCTACATAATAGAGCAAGGCTTCGTCTGGCTCATATAAAACACGGCATTCTGGGCACATACGGCGCACCAGACGTTGAGCCAGTACACAGATCGTGGAAGAAGAAATCAGGAAACCATCGATCCCCATTTCCTGGAGACGGGTAATCGCCCCTGGAGCATCGTTGGTGTGCAGACTGGTAAACACCAAGTGACCTGTCAGCGCAGATTCAATTGCAATATGTGCGAGTTCTTTGTCACGGGTCTCCCCGATCAGCATGATATCCGGATCTTGACGCAAGAAGGCCTTCAAGATGCGTGCGAAAGTTAAGCCAATTTCAGGCTGGGCCTGTGATTGGGTAATACCCGCCAAATCATATTCAATCGGGTCTTCTGCGGTTGAGATATTGACATCTGGGGTATTGCGCTCTGCCAGGATGGAATAGAGCGAGGTGGTTTTTCCGGAGCCTGTGGGGCCTGTTACGAAGATAATGCCGTAGGGGCGTTGTACGAATTCGCGAATGGCTTTTAGCAATTCGGGATAAATCATCAGCTTTTCAAGGCCCAATGAAGTATTGGAGTTGTCCAGAATACGCATAACGATCTTTTCACCGTGTTTGGAAGGCAGGGTGGAAACGCGAAAGTCAATATTGCGCCCGCCAATACGGCGTCTCAGACGACCATCCTGGGGTAGACGTTTTTCGGCAATATTCAGGTTGGTAATAATCTTGAAGCGAGAAGCCAAGGCATTGGCGATGCGTTTGGGCAGGTGAGGTTCTGAGTGCAAGACCCCGTCAATACGGTAACGCAGGCGCAGTTCATGTTCCTGGGGTTCAATATGAATATCACTGGCTTTCTTTTTTAAGGCATTGGCCAGAATGGCGTTTGCCAAACGTACAATTGGGGCGGCATCGGCGTCTGACTCGTCAAACTCTTCATCATCATCGACTTCAGAAACTTCCATTTCACCGACAATTTCATCGGTGTCATGGTCTTTGTCGAGCGCAATCCCGACGGGTCCTTTTTTGACCTCCGTGGTTGCGGCGGGTTTGGCTGCATCCAATTGGTCATTCAAAAATGCGTAAAAATCATCTTCTGTGATGACCACTGCGCGTACAGAGATACTTTTGCCAATTTTTTTACTGACAGACATGCGCACATCGTCAATGGCTGGCAAATCCTGTGGATTGACCATGGCAATCGTCAGGTTATTGTTGACGAAATTAATCGGGATAATCTGACGTTGTCGAATCAGATTTTCAGGAATCATCGTTAAGAGGTCTGATGTCAGTTTGATCGTTTTGACATTGACATAGCTGATGCCAAATTGCAACTCGAGTGCGTCTTTGATATTGCTTTCAGTGACATAATTCTGTTCAATCAGAATTTGCCCCAGGGATTTGCTGGTGTTTTTCTGTTGAACCAGCGCTTCTTCAAGCTGATCCTCGCTGATCATGCCAGCTTCGAGCAGAATTTCTCCGAGTCGCTTGCGTACTAGAGCCATGCCTGTTGATCTACACCCTCTGCAATTATTAATAGTACCGGTATATTTTTAATTATATCGGCTTTTAGCTGAACAACGCGTGACAAGCGAACACCCCTAGAGGCTGGCCGCTGTTTCCATCAGTTTTGAAAGATTGAAGCCATCTGTGCTGTTTACAAAAACAACCATCAGACTCCCATCTGCTAATCCTGATAATAAGGTAATGCCTTGTTCCGTTTCAAGCAGAATGCGTTTGAGTGTTCCTCTCTGCATACGTTTGATCTGAACACCCAGATTGGCAAACATTGACATGGCAACATTGCCTACTTCTGCTTCCATGGGTGGATTGCTGGTCACCAATTGTCCTGCACCGCTGACAATTCCGACAGATGTCACGCCAGGCAGTTGTTGCATGGTTGAAATTTCATTTTGGTAGTTAGACATGGTTTTTATTGTCTCCCGCTCATGGCAATTACTGCAGCTATCAGTTTGTTCATACTGAACTCAGGGGTATTTTGGCTGAAGGCAACCAAGGTTCCCATTTCAAGTGAAGAAAGCACGGTATATCCAATATCCGTTTCGATCACCATCCGGCGAATACCGCCACGTTTCATTTGTTTTACCTGAACATCAATATTCAAGTAAATTGAGGAGGTTAAGGCACCTACAATTTCCTTGTCGATTTCAGTGGGCATGGTATTGGCAATCACCAGGCCATCATTGCCGACAATCAGGGTGCCGACAACACCAGGCACTTCATTGACTTCTTTCAAGAGTTCGTCAAAGGTTTGGCCTTGAGCGGCCAAAATGACCTGGGTCGTGGTCAGGCCTTTGGAGCCTAATTTTTCAGCTCTGCGAATGATATCTTCCAAGGTGCTTTGATCCACGAGCATTTTGCCCATGGGCGCCAGTCCTTCTTTTTTGGGTTGCGTAGAAGGCGGTTTTTGGTTGACATCAATTGAAGATTTTGAATCATCCAGTTTAAAAGACGAAAGAAAATCGGAGCCAATGCTGTCTGCGCTGAAGGTGGCTGGCTGTGCAGGAGGTTCGGGAGCTGCTGCGGCAGGAGCCGAGGCCAGATCATCAAAATTCAGATCATTCAGATCCAAACCACTGCTGGTTGGCGCAGCGGCCGGGGCAGGGCTTGAATCGCCAAAGAGATTATCCAAGGCATTGTCGAGACCGCCACTGTCAAACATGCCTCCACCGGAAGGGGCGGAAGCAGGGGCTGGGGCCGCTTTGGGGGCTGCTGCAGGGGCGGGAGCGGGGGCCGGGGCCGAGCCTGCATCGCCAAAGAGATCGTCCAAAGCGTTGTCTAAACCACCGGCGTCAAAGAGGCCTCCACCAGCAGGAGCTGCGGCCGGAGCGGCAGCGGCAGGGGCTGCTGCAGGGGCGGGAGCGGGGGCCGGCGCAGGGGCGGCAGGTTCTTCACCAAAGAGGTCATCCAGGGCACTGTCAAGGCCGCCACTGTCAAAAAGGCCTCCTCCTGAGGGGGCTGCTGCAGGAGCAGGGGCCGGAGCAGGGGCCGGAGCGGGAGCCGGTGCGGGAGCAGGGGCTGGGCTGGAATCACCAAAGAGGTCATCTAAGGCATTGTCAAGGCCGCCATTGTCAAAGAGACCTCCTCCAGCGGGGGCTGCTGCAGGGGCAGGGGCCGGAGCCGGGCTTGAATCGCCAAAGAGGTCATCCAGAGCGTTGTCGAGGCCGCCATCGAAAAGACCTCCGCCAACAGGGGCTGCTGCAGGAGCAGGGGCCGGAGCTGGGCTTGAATCGCCAAAGAGGTCATCCAGAGCGTTGTCGAGGCCGCCATCGAAAAGGCCACCACCAGCGGGCGCTGGAGCAGGGGCGGGTGCAGCTGTTGGTTTATCACTGTCTTCAAGCAGTGAGTCCAAAGCATTGTCTAAGGCTGAAGAGTCAAAAACAGAAGAAGCAGCCGCAGGAGCGGGTGCTGGCTTAGGGGGGGGAGCCAGGCTAGGAGCTGCTGGAGCCGCTGGAGGTGCCAGACTCGGCGGTGCCGATGAAACTGGGGGTGCAGAGGACACAGGAGGCGTAGACGAGACGGGAGGAGGCGTCAGCGGTTTTTTTGCTGCGATGGGGGAGGCTGGCTTCTTTAAGGGAGAAGGGGGGGCAGAACCCGGACGTGACGAAGTTGTGGGACGTGATTTTTTCTGTCCTGAAGACTTGCCCTTCATCAAGAAAAGTGCGGCCACAACCGAAATAACAGCGACAGCGCCTATGGCAATCAATGCTACAGGGGGGCCGCCGGCAGCGGCCTGTTGAGTTGTTGTTTGTACTGCAGTTGTTGTTTGAGTGGCGGTCTGGGCCACCGCTTCTTGATTAATCAGAGGAAAGACAAGCAGGCAGACGCCAATCATCCACTGGTGGTAGTCATTCAGTTGAGGTATATCCCCTCTGCGCATTGCAATGCTCCTTTTTCAAAATTCTGTCTGAATATGTGTCGCAATGTAGTGAGACGGGCCATTTGATCGTCTGCCCGAACCAGTTTCAGTTCATCGAATTATAGCATACCTTTTTTCAGACCCATACAGCAGGCCTGAACTTATTGTCATCAGGTTTCAGATTACGAGTTTACGCAAGCGTGCACTCAGATTGTCAACGCCCATGACCAGAACAATCAGAATAACCACAATCGAGGATGCTTCTTGGTATTGAAAGGTTCTGAAAGAGGTATTTAAGAGATAGCCAATACCTCCTGCACCGATCAAACCCAAAATAGCCGCTGCTCTGATATTGGTTTCAAAACGATAAAGCGTAAATGAAATCAGATCAGGCAACATTTGTGGCACCACCGCAAAAGATAAAATTTGCGGATAGGAGGCGCCTGTTGCGCGAATGGCTTCTACCACGCCCTTGTCGATGTTTTCAATCGATTCAGAGAGCAGTTTCGTGAGCACTGTGGTGGTATGAAAAGCCAGGGCCAAAGTGCCCGCAAAAGGTCCCAGGCCCACTGCTGAAACGAAAATTAAGCCCAGAGCCAGATCTGGAATGGTGCGCAGGAGATTGATTAAAAAACGTACGCATTTATAAACCACAGGGTGAGGCGTGGTATTGATCGCCGCCAGAAAGGCCAAGGGAAAGGCAAAAATAACAGCAAGTACAGTCCCCACCAAGGCCATTTGAATGGTTTGAATGGTTGCACCTACAATCGTCTGTGGAAAGGTATTGTTCCACCAACGCTGTTTGAGCTTGGCCTGTTCTTTGGATAAAGGCATGGGAGTTAAGAGTTGAGGTACTGTCATCCCTTCAGGTACTGAATAGGATTTCTTGTCTACGATGCGTGTGCCGTCAGGAGGCAGCATGCGTCCAATGGTTTCGATAATTTTGGGCAGGCCTTCAAAGAGTTCGTTAAAACGGAATTTTGCCCCATCAAAAGCCCAAAGAACAAGCAGCGCTGCTAAAAAAAGCATGACCAAGCGCTTTGAACCTTTATGCGGTGGTTTGGGGGCATGCTGAAGTGTACTTTCACGCAGCTCAGCTGTATTTTTCCATTGACGGGTTTCGGTCTGCAAATCACTCATTTGGTAGCCTGCCGGGTAAATCTTTGGTAAATATTGGCGACAACTTCGTCGCTTAAATTTGCGGGAAGATCGTCAAATGCGACCTCTCCTTGAGCCAAACCAATCACGCGATCGGAATAACGTCGGGTCATTTCAAGGGTGTGCAGGCTGACAATCGTCGTGATATTGTCTTCCTGGCTGACGCGTTTCAAAATATCCAGTACGGTTTCTGCAAGTTTAGGATCCAGGCTCGCAACCGGCTCATCTGCCAGAATCAGACTGGGATTTTGCATCAGGGTGCGTGCAATTGCAACCCGTTGTTGTTCTCCTCCACTCAGGGCGTCGGCACGCTTATAGGCGTGAGAGAGCAGGCCGACACGTTCAAGATTGATCAGCGCGGTTTCTTTTTCCTGCTGGTTAAAGATTCTCAGGGTGGTACGCATGGCATCGAGGTAGCCCAGGCGCCCAGACAAGACATTTTCAAGCACGGTTAAACGTTTGACAATATTAAACTGTTGGAAGATCATGCCTGTTTTTCTGCGCCAGGCACGCAGTTCTTTGCCGCGTAAGCTGCTGATATCCAGGCGGGTTGGATCGTTGTTGTTGAGAAAGACAGCACCGGGAACGAGCATTTCTCCTTCAGAAGGTTCAACCAAACGGTTGATGCAGCGCAGCAAGGTCGATTTTCCTGCGCCACTGAGCCCAATTAAACCGACAAACTGCCCGGCCTGAATTTGGATGCTCAAGCCCTTGAGAATCGGGCGCCCATCGGCGTAGGATTTTTTCAGATTTACCAGCTCGAGTAAAGGCGTACGCATGGTCTATTTTCCTTTGCCTGAAGCGCTAAGCTCTTTTTTCACTTCGATTCCGGCTTCAGAAAAGGCGCTTCTGATCCCTTGGTAATCTTCGTCAGTTGCAGGCACAAAGCTGTCGATGCGGTAGAGCTTTTGAATCAGTTTTTGACCTTCAGGATCTTTGCTGAGTTCAATAAAGAAATCCTGAACCTGTTTGGCCAATTCAGGGGCAATGTCTTTGCTAATGCAGATATTATCTGAAGGGATGGCGTCAGAGACTGCCAAAATTTTGAGCTGCTTGGCTTCTTCAGGTTTGAGCAGATGTTTCCAGGCTGCGTCATCTCCCTTGGGGTCATTGGCATAGGTCGCGCCAGCCACTACTTTTTTATTGAAGACAGCCAGGACGGTGGCGTCGTGACCCCCTGAAAAAATCAGATTGTCAAAATCCGTGGCCGGGTTAATGCCCTGTGCTTTGAGCATTTTTAAGGGGTAAATATAACCTGCAGTGGAGAGGGTGTCGCCAAAGGCAAAGGTTTTGCCTTTGAGATCCGTCAATTGATTGACCCCAGCATCCTGGCGGGTAAAAATAATCGAATGGTAAAAGGGTTTGTCACCCCGCTGAGCTTTGAGAATGACTTTGACACCGGCCTCACTGTTGGCCATAACGTAAGAGGCTGGGGTGAGAAAGGCTGCATCGAGTTTTCCTCCCCGAAAAGCCTCTACAATGCCTGTATAATCGGTCGCAATAAAAGGCTGTACTTCTCTGCCGATTTTTTTGCTCATCATGTCGATCAGGGGCTGAGAATTGCGTTGAATTTCTTCCATATTTTCAGAGGGAATGAATCCAATTCTTACTGCAGCTTTTTCGGGGCTTGAGTTAGAAGTCTCGGATTGTCCAGAAGGGCAGCCAGTCAGTAAGGGAAAGATCAGGGCGATAAGGGGAAGGCAGCGTTTGAGCACGAGAAAACTCCATCTTCGTATCTGCGAAATTGATCAACAGTATAGCACCCATAAGCGGCATGCACAGGAAGAATTCACTATTTCAGACAAGATCCGGCTCTCTGAAAATATCGGCAAAGCGTTCTGGTGACCAATTTTTCAAGTCTGAAACTTGGCCATCCCCCAACTCCACGATGCGCCACTCACCCAGACTGTTTTGAATTAGATCCACACTGAAAAAAGGAGCAGCGATCTCCTGTAAGACTTTTTCAAGTGGCGGCGGAATTTCTGTCTCGGACTGAGGGCTGAAGGCCTTCCCTTTCCAGATAAACCAGCGGACTTCGCTTTCTGGCAACCAGGATTCCCAGCGACGGATACAAATTCCCCCTTCGATCCGACCTTTAAATTGTTTCATTTCACGCACCCATTCTTGGGCTTCTGCCAAGGTCTTTACGTGGGAGCCGTTTCCAGTATTTAAAGATTTCACATCGTCTTTTAAAAAATAGCTGTCCCAATTTAAGCTCTCCAAGATTTCAGGTAATTCTTCAGGGGTTTTGATTCTTACCGTTTCGGGGGTCCATTCTGAGAGCAGGGGATACCAATTGGGCAGGTAGTGGCAGAGGCCATACTGTTCCGGGCTTGTCAGCGGAAGAACTCCTGCTTTTGCCCACTGGGCGTAAAGATTTTGATAATCTTTTAAACTGAGCATCCAGCCCCTGTAAAGGGCCCGGATCGGCGTGTTGGGCGAAAACACCTGTCCATTCCAAACCTGAACTTGAAAACCTGCATTCTCAAGGGCTTTGGCTTCTGTTTGAAATTGAGCATCGGGTAAACGGGGTTTGAAATAATCTGCTGGGTACAGAAAGATTGGGGTCATAAATTTTTGCGTTTTTGGACCAGGGTTTTGTTTTGTCTTATTTTCCAGCGGGCAATTTCTTCATTCTCAGGTTGAAACTCACTCAGCCAAGGTTTGAACTCGTAGTGATTGAAAAAAAGCTCAGGGTTATAGTAAATCAGACCACTGCGGAGTGGAATATCGCCGCATCCAGAAGGGCGTTGACGGCGAATGCTCTGCATTTCCCGAGCGGCCAGGTTGAGAAAATTGAAACGCAGCAAATCCTGGCCTTTGGGGGGTTGTCTGCAGATATAAGCATAGCCCCAGGCGCCGTCTCTTACTGGAACCCGATCCATGACTTCAAAGTGAAGATGGGGATAGCCCGCTGCGCCCGTGCGCCCAACCGCCCCAACGGTTTCGCCTGTTTTCAGCGTTTGATTCTGTTTGACCTGAATTTTGGCAAGATGGCCATAGAGCGCATAAAAACCATCGCCGTGTTGAATGACCACATAATAGCCATAGCGTCTGTCCTGATGGGGGTGGATCATCACCACTTTGCCTTCGCTTGCAGAGACAACAGGAGCCCCCGATGTGGCCTTGATATCAATGCCGGTATGTCCACCTCGATAAATTCCGTAATACCAATAGCCATTGCCGAAGGGATTGGTTAGTTTGCCTTGAACGGGAATTTGCCAGTCATGGGGCAATTCTTTTTGGGGGAAGATATGGGTGGCTGTGGCCGATGGTTCTGGCGAAACGGGTAAAACTGCCGTTTTGTAGGTGTGCTTACCCGGATTTTTTGATTGGGAGAGGGGGTGAGAATTCAGGGGAGAACTCAAGGCACTTGCTTGAAGCACCAGCAAAACCAGAGACGTTAAAATCAGGGATAAACGCATAATCAGCACATTCTATTTCGTATTCAGGAGGGTTTCTGACCTTTCGCATGCTTCCAGAACCGGTTGTGGGCTAGGCACAAGAGGGAGGGGGAAATTTCATGCGGGCTGTCTTTGAGACATCCACCTGAGATGAATTATATCATTGAAATCCAGACCCTCTGTCACTGGTTTTATTTTTCTCAAGATAAAAAAATAAAAATTTACATGTCATCAACATGTCATCAAAAGGGAGGACTTCCGCTGAATACTCTTGGTGTTTTGCAAGGGCTTCTGTTAGGTTAAAGGGCAGACAATCTTCTTGGAGGGTGATGAGTATGCAAATTGGTGAATACGAAGTGGTAACGCTCGAAACAGGACGTTTTGCGCTGGATGGTGGAGCGATGTTTGGGGTGGTTCCAAAAATCATTTGGGAAAAAAAACACCCTGCTGATGAAAAAAACCGCATCGAAATGGCGATGCGTGTGGTGCTTTTGCGCTCTCAAGAGCAGGTGATTCTGATTGATACAGGCATTGGCGATAAGCTGAGTGCCAAACAGAGACAAATTTATGGGGTTAATTTAGAACACAGTCATTTATTGAACTCGCTTGCGCAAGTGGGTTTACAGCCTGAAGATATTAGCGATGTGATTTTGACCCATTTGCATTTTGATCATGCGGGTGGAGCGACCCGTATAGAAGATGGAAATCTAAAACCCGCTTTTCCCAAGGCCAAGTATTGGGTGCAACGCGAAAACTGGGAATGGGCACTTCAACCCTCTGAAAAAGACAGGGCCAGTTATTTACAGGAGAATTTTGTACCTTTGCAAGCGGCTGGGCAACTGCATTTTTTGGAGGGGGCAGGTGATATTTTTCCTGGCGTTCGTGCCCGTTTGTCTCAAGGACATACAACAGGGCAGCAGTTGATTGAAATCTATGCCGAAAATCAGTTTGCAATTTATGGGGCGGATATTATCCCCATGGCAGCCCATATTGCAATTCCCTATGTGATGGGGTATGATTTGCGCCCCCTGGTAACGATCGAAGAAAAAAAGCAGATCTTAGAAGATGTTTTGGCCCAAAATGGCATTTTGATCTTTGAACATGATCCAGAAATGAAGGCTTGTCGTCTGCGTCGGGGAGAAAAATCCATTGAAGCAGCTGAAGCTGTTGAGATTTAGTGGTTTTTTTCTGTGGATTGTTTTACGTCTGTGTGCTTGAATGTCAGGCGATTAAAGAGACGGGATGACCAGTTTTTCAGGCAGTTCTAAGACAAAGCAACTGCCCTTGCCCAGTTCACTGCTGCAGCTGATTTTCCCCCCGAGAAGTGCTGTCAGTCTTTTGACAATTGACAGTCCCAATCCTGTTGAACGCTCACCATTGGGCAAAGGAGAAGACAATCTTCTGAAAGGCTTGAAGAGCTGTTCCTGTTCTGATTTTGAAATACCCGGCCCCTGATCTTCAATTTCAAACCGAATCGGATAGGGCGTTTGGGGCTGTGAGATCAGGCGCAGCCAAACCGATTGATGAGCCGGTGTATATTTTAGGGCGTTTGAAAATAGGTTTTCAAGGATTTGCTGTAAAGCCAGAAGATCGGTTTCGAAATGCAGGCGCTCCTGGATTTCGAGGTAGACATTGACTTCGCGCAAACTTACCCATTCCTGGTAATGTACCAGCAGTTCTTTGAGTAAATCAGAGCCCTGCAGGCGTTCTGAATTGAGCTGCAATTTTCCTGTTTCCATGCTTTCAAGGCTGAGAAAATTACCCACCAGGGCGTTCATCCTCTGGGCTGCGATCAGCATATTATTGAGTCTGCGTGAGCTGTTGCTGGCCAATTCCAATTCTTTGATGCGCAGGTATTCGATGCCTGAAACAATCACCGTTAGCGGGTTTTTGAGATCATGGGCGACAATTCCCATTAACTCGCTTTTTTCACGGGTCATGCGTTCTAATTCTTGATTTTGCCAGATGATTTTGTCTTTTGCGGCTTTCAGAGAAAGATGGGTTCGGACTCTGGCCTGAAGTTCCATGGGTTCAAAGGGTTTGGTGATATAATCGACCGCTCCGAACTGCAGGCCCATGACCAGTTTTTCAGTTTCAGAGACAGCCGTGAGAAAAATGACGGGAATCTCACGCGTGAGTGGGTTTTGTTTGAGCTGTTTACAGACCTCAAAACCGTCCATTCCGGGCATATGCAAGTCCAATAAGACCAGATCAAATTTACGTTGCTGCAAGAGTTGCAGGGCATCGGCCCCCCTTTGGGCAAAGCTGAGATGGTAGCCTTCTTTTTCAAGAATCGAAGCGACCAATTGAATATTTGCAGCGATATCATCGACGATGAGTACCCGGGGGCGGAAGTCAGGCATTGGGGGGCGGCTCCTCTGGTTTTGACTGGGCCAGCTCAGGAAAAATCGCCAAAATTTGGTTAATTTTTTCGATATGGTAATCTGCTACCGCATCTAATAATTGGCGTGAATAATCTACCACAGGAAGAATAGAGGCCTGCTCAGCCAGTTCATTCAATTCCTCTGCGAAGGCCTTGATATCTTCAAAAGAACCACTTTGTACAACGGTCAGCCAGCGGTCTGTCAGAATTTCCTGCAATTGTTTTTTTAAAATACTGGCTCCCGTTTGAAAATTAGAGGGGTAAAAACTTTCAGGTTCTTCACTGACCCATTCGGGTAGGGAGTCTAAAAATTTACTCAGACAGCGAAAGAGGCTTTCTCGGGAAATGGGTTTGTGTAAAAAATCGCGAAAACCTGAACGCTCGATATCTTCGGGAGCAAGTAAAGAGGCCGAGACTGCAATCACAGGAATAGAATCCAGTTCGGGGGTTTGCTGAAGACGATAAATAAAATCAAACCCATTGCTATGCGGCATAAAGATATCCAGCAGAATCAGATCGGGTTGAAAGCTCAATGCTGTTTGATAGGCACTTTCTGAGTCTTCGGCCTCGCGCAGGATAAAGGCCTGTTCTGTCAGATATTCGCGTAAGAGTTCACGGTTATTGGGAAGGTCATCCACAATCAGGATTTTTTTTCCTTCTGAAAAATTCCAGCGGTTGAACTGAAATTCTGAATTGGATTTTGGTTCTTCAGCCGAAACGATCGAAATATCGGGCAACCTGATTGTAAAACTGCTGCCTTTATGGGGTTCGCTTTCGACCCAGATGGTTCCCCCCATCATCTCCACCAAGCGTTTTGATATCGTCAGTCCCAACCCTGTTCCGCCAAAATGTTTGGCTGCTTGCCCATCCTGTTGGGTAAAGGCTTCAAAAACCCCTTGCAGGGATTCAGGGGCAATCCCGATCCCTGAATCTTCAACTTTGAGAATTAAATCAAGGCTCTCTGTGTTCATTCGCGCGGCTTCTGCTTTGAGCCTGATCCAACCTGATTGGGTAAATTTGACGGCATTTCCCAAGAGATTAAAGAGGACCTGTCTCAGGCGAATTTCATCGAGCAGCATTTGTTCAGGTAAATGCTCTTGAATGGCGAGTTTAAAGTGCAGCCCTTTTTCCTGAAGCTTGAGTTGAAAGATCTGTTCGGTATCCTGCAGTATTTTGTGGATAAAAACGGGTTCAGGTTTAATATCCAGTTTGCCAGCTTCGATTTTTGAAAGGTCAAGAATATCATTGATGAGTGTTAAAAGATTGCGACCGCTGGATTTGATCGCTCTGAGATAGCGCTTTAAACGGGGATCGTCAATCAATTCATCGAGCAGATCCGAGAAGCCCAGCACGGCATTCATGGGGGTTCTGATTTCGTGAGAGATATTGGCGAGAAATTCTGATTTGGCTTGATTGGCTTTTTCTGCTGCTTCTTTGGCAATTTGTAATTCGGAAGTGCGTTCCTGTACTCTTTGTTCCAGTTCTTGATTCAAGCTGCGCAGGGTTTCTTCGATCTGTTTTCGGGCTGTAATATCATGAATAATAATCACGCAGCCTGTAACCTCATGCTGTTCATTCAGCACAGGGTTGAACATGAATTCAAAATAAAAATCCTGCCCCTTGTGGATTTCTTTGCGTTCTACGATTTGGTTTTGACCCATCAGGGCCCGGTCAAGCGCTTGGTTCCACAGCTTCTGTATCTCGGGGGGATGTCTCTGAATCAGTTTTTTGATACTCATGCCCTGATCGATGGAAACCCCTGAAAGCTCTTCGAGCTTATCGCGGAAGCGTGAGTTCAGGGTTACAATTTCAAGTTTTGGATTGATAAAGACAATGCTGTCACCGCTGTTTTCTATCATCGAAAGCAAATTTTGACGGCTTTGCTGTACTTCAAAATGTGCTCTTTTCAGTTCGCTAATATCACGGGAATTAAACGAAACTGCCCAGACCTCGTGGGCCTGATTGAAAATGGGGTGAAAACTTACGTGGAACCAGTGGGTCTGCTCTGGACTGAGCTGATAATCCACTTCAAGAATGACTTTTTCACCTTTTAAAGCGCTTTGAAAACTGCTTTGAAACCGAGCTGCACAGGGTAAACTCTCGGGGTGAAAGGGAGAGCCAATTTTGAGTTCTTCATTGAGAAAATCTTGA
Source organism: bacterium (Candidatus Blackallbacteria) CG13_big_fil_rev_8_21_14_2_50_49_14 (assembly GCA_002783405.1). NCBI lineage: Bacteria > Candidatus Blackallbacteria > bacterium (Candidatus Blackallbacteria) CG13_big_fil_rev_8_21_14_2_50_49_14. The sequence continues at coordinate 147,998 of PFGG01000080.1, forward strand.
AGACCTTGCTGGGCAACTTCATTAAACGCCAAGACGCGAAGTTCTTTATCAAGCAAGATATTGCTGTCTGTGGTGCTGTTATAGACTGCGCTCAATTTGTGTTCTGAAATCTGAAGTTCTTCCAAGAGCTGTTTCTGTACACTGATATCTTTGCTGTTCGAGGCATATCCCATGGGGTGACCATCTGTACCCTGAATCAGAGAAACTGTCAGTAGGGCGTGAAACACAGAGTTGTCTTTGCGGCGTTGAATCAGCGTACCAGACCATCCCCCCTGGCTGACGATACTGTCGATGATTTCCTGGGTATGCAGGGTTAAATGAGAATTGAAGATATCGACATGTTTCCCTATCAATTCTCCTGAGTCATAGCCATAAAGTTGCTCTGCTGCGGGGTTGGCATAAATGACATGACCCGTCATATCGGCGAAGACAACGGCTTCCCAGTTTTGTTGTAAAATCTGCTCAAAGGCTTTGAGACGTTGGGAATTTATATACTTTTCGGTAATATCGCGTGCAACCACCACAATGAAATCGGGGATTTGATCCATTTCCGGCGGCCAAAGTGAGGTGGTGGTCTGTAAATAGCGCAGGCTGCCATCTGGAAACTCAATCCGGTAGGTGGCATCTCCGCGCCGATTTTGCTGGAGATCCAGGTAGAGCTTTTCTTCTTCGCTGTGACTGAGACAGGTATAGGGATAGAGCTGATCAATTCTGCGCCCCATGGCCTCAGACTGTTTAATTCCATAGAAAAGCTCTGCTTCCTGGTTCCAGAAGATAATTTCTTGGGCAGCATTGCAAATAATCACCAAATCGCTCAGTCCTTCTAGAATTTGAGGCAAAAATGCCGTTAAACTCTCAGATTGGAAGGACATGGGGGGGCTCCTTGGGATGGGGTTTTGCTTCTGCATTTTGACTGATTTTTCCTGGGGATACAAGTTCCCGTGGGAGCCAAAAATGGGTAAAACTGTGAATCTGCAGATCTTCAGGTTGCCCGAGTAGGGAGAATAATTTTAGCAGGGAAGGATCGGGTTCATGCTGGGATACATGTGGAACGATCCCCGCTTGCTGATACCCTTTGTTTTCGAAAAGTTCTTGCAGGCTGCGCCGGGTAAAATAGCGTAGGTTTCTGCGTTGACGGGTGCCATAAATGCCTTCTTCCCATTTGCCCAATAAAAGCAGGGCCCAGCTATAGTAAAAGCCGATATTTTGAGACAGGCAGATCAAGGGAAGATCTGTCGGCAGGCTTTCAAGCCAGGTTTCAGGAGCCCGTTTCTGCTCGAGACTGTAGTAAAGCAGAAGGGCATCCAGATCCTCTGGCCAGAGCTGGGGGTCGCGGGGCAGGTAAACAAACTGGGAGGTTGGCGGTAGATGCGTTTCTCTTTCACTCAGAATGCCTACTTTTTTCCAACCCTTTTGCTCACAACTGGAAAGGATGTATTCTGGCCATTGCCAGCGCTCAAAGGCCGTGAGCTCTCTTAAAAAACTTTGTTCTCTGTAATAGCGGTCATTTAAAAAGGTTTCTAATTTCTTAAAGGCCCGATAGGCTATTTCATAACTTTCTTCACTGTAATGCCGGTTGAGCATGACACTTTGGCCCCGCTGGTATTCCAGATTCAGCACGCGGAAATCGAGGTTTTCTGGAATCAGGCCTTCAGCTTGGGCTTCGTCCCAGACCCGTGTGCCGGGGAAAGGAGTCATATGGCTGAAATAGACAGAGGCCAGCCGATCAAGGTGTGCTCTTACAAAATGATAGGTTTTGTGAAGATCGTGAAGGGTTTCGTTTTGCGAGCCAATGATAAAATTTCCGTGGGCATAAATTCCGAAGTTTTCACACAGTGCCAAGACTCTTTCGTAATCGGCCTGGCGGGTTCCCACCCCTTTTAAATCTTTGATCAGGGCATCTGAAGCGGCTTCAAAACCAAAACTGATCATCAGCACATTCATATCCCGCAGCAGGCGACACATGTCTGGGGTCAGGGTATTGGAACGCGAAGAACAAAAGAAAAAGAAGCGTTTGTGCAAGCCTGCAGCCCGAATGGCGCTTACCAATTCTTCAAGTCGACTTTTTTTAAGTGTAAACAGATCATCTGAGAGGGTAATATCTGTGGCTTCAGGAAATTGATGTGCGATGGCTTCCAGTTCTGCAACCACCCATTGGGGGCTGTGAAAACGCCATTGGGGGTTCACCAGGGGCGCAGAACAAAAAGAGCAGCGATAGGGGCAACCGCGTGCAGTATGAATATGCAGAATGGGTTTGAAATCAGGCCAGATTTTTTGCATAGGGGCAAACATTAACTGGCGATCTGGGTGGGCCAATTGATCGAGGTTTTGAATCGCTGGGCAACGCCCTTGGCTGATGACTTTGCCCTGCTCTCGAAAGGTGACACCCGTGATCCCCTTTAAGGATTCAGGCCTAAAATTTTTTGCTTTCACCAGGCGTACCAGTTTTAAAAAGACTTCTTCGCCTTCCCCGGCGACACCAGCCTCAAATTCAAGCGGTAGATCAGCTGGATTGGAGGCAATATGTGCGCCGCCCAAGATCAGGGGAACTTGGAGTATTTTTAATTCGTTGGCAAAGCTGCGGGCCAGGGGCAGGGTTTCGGTATAGGCTGAAATGCCGATCAGATCAGGCTGCCAATTGATGAGTTCTTCCGTACGAATGGCGATTAACACTTCACAGTCTGGTTCTTCCTGTTTGAGCCAGGCGGCAAGATAGCCCAGCCCCAATGAACCAATCATCTGACTGCGGGGCTGTTGAAAATTATCCACATAGAGTAGGCCTATGCGCAGGGGGCGAGGGCTCATGGGCGCTGAATCAGCAAGCCATAGCAGAAAACATCCATATCCTGTAAAAAGGCTTGCAGGGGAAGCACTTGGGACATATTCTGCAGAAGGCTTTGCAGTTCCTTGCGATTGGGAATTTGCTCAGGCAAGCGGTATTTTTGAGTCTGACGAATTTGAAAACCATGCTGGCTCAAGGCCTTGGTCAAACTGCTCAGGGTATAGCGGTAGTTCTGTTGGTAAAGATCCAATTCTTCTAAAGCATTCGGAAACTGCCCCTGCAGAAGATGGAGCAGGTTTAAGAAATTGCCACTGTTTTCCACCAGTAGATAGATCGGGCCTTTAAATTCAGAAATGGCTTGCCATTGCGGTGAGTCGAAGCCAAATTTTTCGAGCACATGCGTCAATACGAGCGCTTCAGACGGTGTTTCCGGGGACAAGGTCGGATATTCTTTCCAATGCAGGGTTGCTGTTTGGTAATGCTGTTCAAGCTCAAAACTCAGCCAGCGATCTCCCCTGCCAATTTCGAGCACTTGACTGCCTTCAGAAAAGAGGCGCTGGATATTTGGAAAAACCTGTTTAAAATAGGTTTCTAGGAGTTTTTCGTATTCCAATACCTGTGAAAAAATGCGGGTGGTCCACTCCATTAAGGGGGCAAATTTGTGGTCGTAGGCGTTTTTGAGCGTATCCAGTGAATAGTTCTCATTGAGATGCAGATAGTGTTCGCGGTCCAGATGTAAAAATTCAAGGTGATCCCAGTTGGAAAAGCTGCCATCAATCAGGCCGCGGCTTTGAGTCTCCTGCCAGAGTGTGGTTCCAGGCAAAGGAATTAAGGGAAACACGCTGATCAAGGGCATGCGCGGCTGATTATTGCGAATAAACCAATAGGTCTTGGCCAGTTCCTCTTCTGTTTCGAGTGACGATCCGACAATAAAATAACCTCCCGAATAAATGCCGACACGGCTACAAATATCCACGGCCTGTTGGTGTTTGCGTACCGTGGAATGGCGATCCTTGAGGTAGTGCAAAACCCGATCGGCTCCGCTTTCAAAACCCCAAGAAATCACGCGGATATTCATGTCTTTCAGAATCAGGGCAAACTCACGATCAAAAAAACTGGTTTTGGCCATGCAACCAAAAGAAACGCGTTGGTGAAGCTTTTCTGCGCGAATGCCGTCGGCCAGTTCCTTCAGACGCGATTTTTTGGTCACGAAGAGATCATCATAAAAAATAATATGTTTTTGTTCAGGGTAATGGCGCACAATTTCGAGAATGTCTTCAATGACTTTGTCGACTGAAACATAGCGGATTAAATTGGCGCGTTCGCTGTACATGCAGAAATGACAACGAAAAGAACAACCGCGGGAAGAATATACGCCCCTGTCAAAAACCACTTCTTTTTCAAGTGCAGGCCACCAGGCCCGCATAATATCGCGACGGGGCAAGGGCAGTTCATCGAGATCTTTGATCCGGTCTTCAAAAACGGTGCGTTCTAATTTTTTTTCAGCTCCCCAATAGACCAGGTTTTGAATGTTTTGAAGCTGATCGGTCTCCCATGACTTGCCTTCAAGCAAGGTTTTAATCAAACTATACATGGGCTTCTCGCCCTCACCAATCACGCCGACATTGATCAAAGGGTGGAGAGAATGGGGGAGGGCTGAAATATGGGGCCCCCCTAAAACCAAGGGGGTTTCAGGCTGCGCTTTGCGAAATTGATGGGCGGCTTGAATGACCTGATTGTATTTTTCTGAGAAGGCGGAAATGGCAATGACATCAGGCTTTTTTTCCAGAACCCGTTCGGGATCGACTTCAAGAAAAATATCCTCAACACCCAATTTTTCCTGCAAATAGGAGGCAATATAAGCAATGCCCATTAATGGGCCCGCCTGCCGGTTAAACTCATTGCAGGGAGCGTAAAAACCAATCCGCATTTTGTATTGCTAGACCCCTTCAGGGGGAGGAATAAGGAGAAGCCGCCGGTGGGTAAGGATTACTTCTGACGACGATCGGTTGCAGCACAGGTTGGGGCAGAAAAAACAGACGGCGTAAAAAGTCTGCCAGGCGGGAAAGCGAATGGTTCATGGTTTCCTCCTCTGCCCATTGCGCATAAAACTACTCGTATCTTATAGAACTATTCTAGCTGTTCTGAAGACTTCAAATCAAGCTTTAATAGCTATTTAATAAAATCAGAAGCCTTCGCGGCCCTCCTTCAGATGGTATACTGAATCCAAAATTTGCAATCAATTCAAAGGCATTAGAGGTTTTTTGAGATGAAGCCCCTTGGTAAACGTAATCAAATGAATATGTCCAGTATGCTGGAACAAGCCCAAAAAATGCAGCAGTCTTTGCTCGAAATTCAAGAAAAGCTCGCAGAAGAAGTGATCGAAGGCAGTGCTGGCAATGGCGCTGTTAAGGTTGCTTTGACGGGTAAGCATGAAGTTAAATCCGTACGGATTAAACCTGAAGCTGTAGATCCCGATGATCTGGAAATGTTGGAAGATCTTTTGGTCACTGCTTTTAATCATGCTGTTGAGCTGGCCAATCAGAAAGCTTCTGAGCAGATGAGCGCCGTTACGGGTGGCTTACCGATCCCTGGTCTGGACAGTATTTTTTAACCATGTCCTATCTTACGCCCCCGCTGGGTCGCCTGGTGGGGGCCTTGCAAAAATTGCCGGGCATTGGTCCCAAGTCTGCTCAAAGACTGGCTTTTCATATTTTGAAACAACCTCAGTCTCAGGTTGATGAATTGTCCCAGGCACTATTGGATGCAAAATCACAGATTCATTTTTGCTCGATTTGCAGCAATCTCAGCGCTCAAGATCCTTGCGAATTGTGTTCTCAGGCAGATCGCAACCAGGCAGTTATTTGCGTGGTCGCGGATTCACGTGATGTTTTAGCACTGGAAAAAACCCATGAATACCGTGGAGCCTACCATGTGCTGCAAGGTCTGATTTCTCCCATGGATGGCATTGGCCCCGAGCAACTGAAGGTGAGAGAATTGGTGCTGCGTTTGCAGGCACGTCTGGATCAGCCCGGTGGAATTGAAGAAGTGATCTTTGCTTTGAGCCCTTCTGTTGAAGGCGAAGCTACAACGCTCTATCTCTCGAAACTTTTGCGCCCGCTTGAATTGCGCATGAGCCGGATTGCCTATGGCTTGCCCATGGGTGGAGATTTAGAGTTTGTCGATGAAGTGACTCTGGCGCGTGCCATGGAAGGTCGGCGGGAAATTTAGTATGGAATCCGGCAAGGAATCTGGATTGGATTTTGCCCTCCTGGATCATCGTTTTCGCCGCATTCTGCTGATCAATTTTGGTGGCATTGGCGATGAAATTTTATTTTTTCCGGTGATTGAAGACCTGCGCCGCCATTACCCTGATGCTCGTATTTCGGTGGTGGTTGAGCCGCGTTGTAAAAGTATCATGGAGCAAAACTACTTTATTGATGAAGTCTTTTGCTTTGATATCAAGCACCGCAGGCATCCCGGAGATCTGCTCGAGCTTCTGGGCATTTTACGCAATGAGGCCCCTGATCTGTTGATTTCAAGTGGGGGCTCCCCTTTGGTTGCCTGTCTTTTGTTTCTCAGTGGTGCGCCCGTGCGTGTGGGCTATGCGACCCCCCGCTTTCAATTTTTGCTGACCCATCCTGTGGCTCTGAACAAAGAGCAATATGCGGCCCGCATGTACCATGATTTGCTCAATCCTTTGGGTTTTCCCAATAAAAACCCTGTTCCGGGCATTTATCTTCCTCACAGTGTCAGGCATTGGGTGGATGAATGGCTGAAAAATAAGGGGGTGACAGAGCCCTATATTTTGATCCATCCCGGAGTCAGTCTTTTGAGCAAACAAAAACAATTGATTAAGAGTTGGGCGCTTGAAAAATGGGAAGCCTTGATTCGCCAACTCCTGCAGGAGGGACGCACCGTGATTCTGGCAGGAGGGCCTGACGATGCAGAAGAACTGGCCTATCTGACCAGTCATCTTGAAGACCCCCGTTTACTTTCGATTTATGGCCAAACCCGTGATATGTATCAATTGGGAGGCTTTATTCAAAGAGCAGGGGTGATGATCTGTGTGGATTCTGCTCCCATGCATTTGGGGGTGGGCTTGAATGTACCGTTGGTGGCGATTTTTGGCCCAACCGATGAGACCAAGCTTTTGCCGCCTGAAGCTGAAAATATCCGCGTGATTCATGCCGGAACTTCCTGTCGCCCTTGCCTCTGGGCTGTGCGCCAGACCACCTGTGAAGCCTTGACCTGTCTTCAGGATATTCAGGTGGCTCAGGTTTATCAGGCCGTATCGGAATTATTGGCACGAGAAGCCGAGCGAGCCGCTGAGAAGGCATTGGAAAAGTCGAAAAATTAATCACAAATTAATATATGTTTGAAATTAATTTTACTTTTTTAGTTCAGTTTGAGGCCGCGATCGACGATAATCAAAATAGCAAAAAGGAAGGATAAATGGTTCCCATGGGAAACTTTTCAATTCGTGTTAAACCCGAAATTATTCAGGAGCGCGTTTCTGCCGCTCAAACCCGTGATATTGATCGTCTAGCAGCACAGTTTAAACTCGATAAGGGTGAAATCCTGGGTGATGGTATTGATATCAACGAAGCTCAGCATCTTCCCTTTGATGCGTTTATGCAGCTTTCTGGCAATGATACCAAAATTACCAAAGCTGATTTATTGAAATTTGCAGGCACAGAAACAGAGGAAGATGTTATTCGTGAATATGCCCGCAATATTGCGGCATCTTTGCCTGCCCGCATTGCTGATACGACCCCCCGTACCGATGATCAGCAGGCATTTCTTGATTTTAAAGTTAAAAAACGCGGCGATGAGATTGTCGTTCAAGCTGAACGCACCATTCCGCATCAAGGTACAGAGGCCACTGCTGCAGGTGTCTTCAGCATTATTAATGGCAAAGATGTCAACCAAGATGGCAAAATCTCCCTCGGTGGCGAACTGATGGGATCTGCCTTTGTTTCCACTGCTGGCGATGCCTTGAAACTGGCCCAGGGAGATACCTTCGTCACTCCGACTGAAGCTTTGCAGGCGATCTTTGAAAAAGCCAGCAAATTTGCTCCCGCCGATGTTGAAATTGCTTATAACAACCAGTAATTTCAGAATCGCTTCCTGAATTTTTGCAAACAAAAGCTCCTGTCTTCTAGGCAGGAGCTTTTGGCTGTTTTTTTGCTTTTATGGGGCTTGAGATCCTGAGTGTTTTAAGTTTTAATAAGAATATTCGCTGTCACTTCATATTTTATTTTTTGTGTTCTTTGAGCTTTTGGGTGTAAGGCAGCAAGGTTTGAGGGAAAAGAGGCCTGTGTGAATGGGGTATGCTCAAGTTGATGTTCTTTGTGAAAGTTTATCCAGACAAACATTGCCCGTAAATACACGTGAAACTTTGCGCGTGGCTTTATCGTTGGCGCTTGCCAAGCGAGAGTCTGAAGAGCCTGAGCCTGTCTCCCGGCGACCGCGCAGTCGCTCGTGGGAGCCCGATCTCCAGGCCAATTTCCGTTATGTGCTTGAGGAGTTTGAACCGCCTCAACCTGTTCTCTCTGCTCCGCTTGCACTTCCTCGGGATTTAAAACGCCTGAAGCGGGCCTTGGCCGATCTGGATCGCTTACAGGAATATTAAGCTCGGGTTCAGTCTTTGAGCGTTTCTAAATAGTTGGGATACAATTGCTCAAAGCAATGGGGGCAAATGCCGTGGCTGAATTTTACCTGGAAGTATTGCCGAAAATAGGTTTCAAAATTTGAAAATTCTCCACTGGGCATACGAATCTGTTTGCATGAAGCACAAATGGTGGTGACATCGTGCGCAGGGTGGAGCTGTTGCGGAGGTGTGATGGCTTCTGCTTGTGCCTGTTGGTATAAATTGAGCACGCGTCCTTGAAACTTGCCTTGTGTATCGTGTAAGGCGGCTGTAAAAAGTTTTACCTTGCACCTTTTTTGATTTCTTAACATTAAAATCAAGGGGGTTAGTTTTCGGATATTTTCGAAAGAATCAACAGGGTTTTGGCTCTCAGGATCATAAAATCGTGCAATTTCCTGCAATGTTTTTCCCTGCTCATTGAGCAGGGTGGTCTCTAAGAGTGCCTCTGCGGAGGGATTCATAAACTGAAGTTCATTCAGTTCGTTTAAGACCAAGATCGCATCAGGTGTATTGTCGAGGGTTTGCATAAACATATTCTGACGTAATTTGGCTTGTTTTTCCTGCGCATGGCGATACAGCGAAATTTCAACCATGGCATGAAGTTCTCGCTCGCGAAAGGGCTTGATAATATAGCCAAAGGGGTTTGTCATCTTTGCGCGTTGCAGAGTTTGACTGTCAGCATTGGCGGTCAGATAAATGACGGCACAGTCATCAATTTTTTGAATGGCTTGGGTGGTATTGATGCCATCCATATCCCCTTTGAGATTAATGTCCATGAGCACCAAATCAGGAGACTCTTCCTGGACTTTGCGCAGTGCGTCTGGGCCCGAATGTGCCGGGGTCAATACACGATAGCCAGCTTCCTGCAGACTTTCGCACAGATCTTCTGCAATCATCGTCTCGTCATCGACGACCAGAATCGTACGTTGTAAAGGGGTCATGGGGCCTCCCGCTGGCGTGGAAACAGAATGCTGATCCGTGTTCCGCTCTCATTGTCTACAAAGATCCGCCCCCCGAGTTGTCGGCTGAGGCTGTTCACCAGTCGCAGCCCCAAGGTCTGTGGGCTGAGGGGCTCGATCTGCGAAGGCAAACCGATTCCATTATCGCGCACCACCAATTCGAATAGGTCGGGTTCGAGAGAGCGAATTTTAAGGCTGATTACGCAGTTTTCACAGGTATGGTGCTTGGGAAATGCAAATTTGATGGCATTGCTAAGCAGTTCATTTACAATCAAACCACAGGAAATGGATTGATCAATATCCATGTGTACAGATTCACACTCATGCTCAAGCGAGATGGCAGACAATCCCATGCCATAGGCGTGGAAAAGATATTGGCTTAAGTCACGCAGATATTCAGCAATATCTATTTTTTCAAGGTTATGAGACTCATAGAGTTTTTCATGCGCCAGGGCCATCGTCAGAATACGGTTCTGGGTCTCGCGAAGCACGCGAGAAGTCTGAGGATCTTCGCTTCGTCTGGCTTGAAGGCTGAGCATACTGGAGATTACCTGCAAGTTGTTTTTGACGCGGTGATAAACTTCTTGCAGCAGGTATTCCCGGTTCTGTAAGGAGCGTTCCAGTTTGAACTGCGTTTCTTTGAGATGGGTAATATCACGTGCGCCGACCATTAGGCTCCTGTGCTGCTCATCGTGAAATTGAGAGGCTTGGCATGAAAGCCAGAGATAATGCCCGTTTTTGTGACGATACCGGCATTCAATTGGGCCATAGTGGTTCTGGCTTTTGAGTATTTCGAGTCCTTCTGCGACCAGGCCTTGATCTTCTGGATGAACCCAATCAAAGAGCGAGTGGCCCTTGAGTTCTTCCGGTGAGTAACCCAAGGTGGTAAGGTGGGACGGGCTGGCATAGAGGTAGATGCCCTGTTCAGAAAATTCAGCCAACAGATCCAGCATGATCTCTGAAAATCCAGACAGGCGGGCACTGAGCTTCTGTTTTGCTAGCAGACTTTTTTGGTGGTGCTGAAAGGCCATTAAAAGACCGCGTTTGAGCTGGGCTTCGTCAAAATTGTCAAAACACAGATAATCATCGATCAGGCCCTGTTCAAGCCAGGAAAGCGCCTTGTTTTGATCTGCAGCGGATACCAGGGCCAGAGCCCAGGCTTCAGGGGCTTCCTGGCGCCAGGTCTGCCATTCGCGGGTAGCGTTTTCAGCGGAAAAAGTACCCATTAGCAGATCGGGTGACCCTGTTGGCAACTCAAAAGCGACTCCGAATGTTTCCAAGGCTTTTTTTACCTCTGTTGGAAGATCGGAGCCACGGTATGCAATGCGAAGCGAAGCGAAGTCTGTCACGCTTGGTTTTTCCTATGGAACCCTGAAAGGTATTGCTATTATATCAGGTTGGTTTGAGAGTTTTCCAGAAAGGGAGAGAGACGTTTTATTTCTGGGCTGAAGAGGTGTGTCAAACGTCCTGTCCAAGAGACTGGGGCTGTGTTAAGATATGCGGTAATTCTGCTCTGAAGAGAAAATGATACATGAATATTGTGCTTTTATCCCCCCATTTTCCAGAACAACATTTTCGCTATGCAGCCCATCTTAAACAAATGGGAGCCCAGGTGATTGGTTTGGCAGATGAACCGCCTCATTTTCTCAAACCCCATGTCAAAGAGGCTTTGAGTGACTATTTCTGGGTTTCAGATATGAACAATTACGAAGAGTTGATTCGGATCTGTGGTCAGATCACCTATCAGTATGGAAAAATCGACAGGATTGAGTCCCTGAATGAGCATTGGCTCGAAACAGAAGCCGCCCTGCGTACGGATTTTAACGTAGCCGGCATTAAAAACGACACGATTGAGCGCATCAAGAAAAAATCCGAAATGAAAAAAGTCTTTCAGGCCCATGGCTTGCCCTGTGCCCGTGGCAAGGTGGTGCTGAGCCTTGAAGATGCCTTGGCTTTTGCTACAGAAGTGGGGTATCCCCTGGTCATGAAACCCGATACGGGAGTGGGTGCCAACCATACTTATAAGGTGCATGATGCTGCTGAATTGATGGCTGTTTTTGAAAACAAGCCCCAGGAGCCGTATATCTTGGAAGAGTTTATCAGTGGGCAGATCTGCAGCTTTGATGGCTTGACCGATCGCAGCGGCAAACCTGTTTTTTATACCTCGACGGTTTACAGTTCCGGCATTATGGAAGTGGTCAACAGCAATGACCATGTCTATTACTATACCCTGCGTGAAGTTCCCCCCGAGCTGAAAGACTTGGGAATGCAGATGCTTACGCTTTTTGATGTCAAGGAGCGCTTCTTTCATTTTGAGTTCTTTCGCCGTCCTGAAACAGGCGATTATGTGGTGCTTGAGATCAATATGCGTCCCCCCGGTGGGCCTACGGTCGATATGTTCAACTATTCCAATGATTTTGACCTCTATCGGGAATGGGCCCATGTGGTTTTGTTTAACCATTTCAATGCCCAGGTTCCACGACTTTATCACTGTGGTTATGGGGGGCGAAAATTTCACAAAGCCTATCTGCATTCGCATGAAGAGGTATTGCAGGTCTGTGGGCCCTGGATGGTTCAACACGGTCAACTCAGTCCGATCTTCCGTCAGGCCATGGGCGATTATTTTTATATCCTGCGCTCAGGTGATGAACTTGAGCTGCTTGAAAAACTGGCCTTTATTCAAGCCACACGAGAGATCCCCGCACGTGCAGTGGTGGCCTTTGGGCAGGCAGGTGTCTGATGAGTTGGAATCCGCAACAGTATGAGAAATTCAAAGCCGAGCGCTTTGCACCCTTTGAAGACCTTTTGGGTTTGATTTCGATTGAGCCTGACCTTTCGCTTGTGGATTTGGGTTGTGGCACGGGAGAGTTGACCGCCCGCCTGCGCGATGCGCTGCCCGGAAGCGAAGCCTTGGGGGTAGATTCCTCTGCTGAAATGCTGGTCAAGGCCCGTGAATGGGCCGATGACTCTCTGCATTTTCGCCAAACGCCGCTTGAAAATCTGAAGGGGTCCTGGGATTTGGTTTTTTCACATGCCGCCCTGCAGTGGGTGGATCATCATCCTGTCCTTTTTGCTTCACTGTGGGAACGTGTGCGCCCGGGGGGGCAATTGGCGATTCAAATGCCTTCCAACCACAGCCATCCCACGCATCAGCTTTTAACTGAACTGGCTGCAGAAGAACCTTTTTATTCCGCTTTAAAGGGCTGGAGCCGTCAGTCTCCTGTCTTGGGAATAGAGGCCTATGCCCAGGGACTGTATGAATTGGGAGCCAGTCAACAGGTGGTGCTTGAAAAGGTTTACCCCCATCTGCTCGACAGTTCAGCAGATTTGGTGGAATGGGTCAAAGGCACTGCGCTTTTGCCCTATCTTGAGCGTTTGGGCCCTGAGCTGGAAGCTGTCTTTTTAGAGCGCTATTCTCAGCGACTGGCGGCCCTTTTTCCACGCAGCCCGGTCTTTTATGGCTTTCGCCGGATTCTGATCTGGGCTCGCAAACCGCTTTCCTCTGAGTGATACTTGCCCCGCTCTTTGGGCGCCTGTGGCAGAATAGAGTATTCCTGTTCTGGAGGCGCCTGTGTTTTATTTGCGTGTAGACAGCCTGTCCAAGGCTTATCATGACAAGGTTTTATTTGAAGATGTGGCCTTTTCGCTCAGCAAGGGGCAACGTGTAGCACTGGTGGCGCGCAATGGCACGGGCAAAACCACCCTGATTCGTATTCTGGCAGGCGAAGAGCCTGCAGACAAGGGCCGGATTGAATGGGCGCGCGATATACGGGTCGGCTTTTTACCCCAGGAACCCCGTCTGAACCCGGAACACACGATTCTGGAAGCGCTTTATGCCTCTGAGCGCCCCGAGCTTCAGGCCATTCAGGCCTATGAAAAAGCTTTGCAAACCCATGATTCGGCGCTGATTCAAAAGGCCTATGCCGAGGTGGATCGTCTGCATGCCTGGGATTTTCAGCTCAAAGCCCAGCAGATTCTTTCGCGGCTGAAAATTGACCAGCTTTCGCAACCTGTGGCTGTGCTGTCTGGTGGGCAAAAGCGCAGAATCGCCTTGGCTCAGACCTTGATCGATGCGCCAGATTTTCTGATTCTGGATGAGCCGACCAACCATCTGGATTTGGAAATGATGGAATGGCTTGAACAATACCTGACAGCGCAAAGCATGACCCTTTTGATGGTGACCCATGATCGCTATTTTTTAGAGGCGGTCTGCGATGAAATTCTGGAATTGGATCGGGGCCAGCTCTATCGGGTGAGTGGGGGCTTCAGTGACTACTTGGCCCAGAAATACGCCCGTCTGGCCCGCGAAGAACGCGAAACAGAAGTGGCACGTAATCGCTATCGCCGTGAACTGGTCTGGTTCCGTAAACAGCCTCGGGCACGGGGTACCAAATCGCGGGCCCGTTCAGAGGCTTTTTTGGCCTTGGAAGAGGAATTGAACGCCGGCGCACCTGAAAAAGCCTTGGAATTGGATATTTTGATGCCCCGTCTGGGCACGAAAATTCTGGAGCTTCACCATTTGGCCAAGGCCTTTGGTCCCCAGGTGCTTTTGAACGATTTTAGCCATACCTTTTCACGGGGGGATCGGATCGGCGTAGTCGGCCCCAATGGCAGCGGCAAGAGTACTTTTTTGAACCTGATTACGGGTGAAGAAGACCTTGACCAGGGTGAAAGGGTGCTGGGAGAAACGGTTTCACTGGGCTATTACCGCCAGCAGAATATGGCCTTTCGTGAAGATCAGCGTGTGATTGACGCAGTCAAAGAAATCGCTGAAGTTTTGCCTGTGCGGGGGGGCGGACAGATCACCGCCGCACAGATGCTGGAGCGTTTTCTTTTTCCCGCTCCCGTGCATTGGCGGCAGATCTCGACCCTGAGTGGGGGTGAAAAGCGCCGTTTGTATCTCTTGACCGTCTTGCTCAGCAATCCCAATTTTCTGATTCTCGATGAGCCCACCAATGATTTGGATATTGCCACGATTGAAGTGCTTGAAGACTTTTTACAGGATTTTCAGGGCAATCTGCTCGTGGTTTCACATGACCGCTGGTTTATGGACCGTCTGGTGGATCACCTGTTTGTCTTTGAAGGCCGGGGGCTGGTTCGCTATTTTCCGGGCAATTATACCGATTACTGGCTGGCCCAGCAGGAACAGGAAAAAGCCCAACGCCTGCAGGCCCGTGAAGAAAAACCTGCTGAACGCAAACCCCCACGTGAGAACAAGCCCCGTCTGAGTTATAAACAGCAGAAGGAATTTGAGGGGCTTGAGCAGGAATTGGAAAAGCTTCAGCAGCGCAAGGCTGAGCTGGAGCAGGAGCTCGCCAATCCTGGAGATTTGGGGGCAGGCAGTTTGCAAAGGCTTTCAGCGGCTTTTGGTGAGATCGAAGCTGAAATTGAGAGCAAAGAAATGCGTTGGCTGGAACTGGCAGAGCTGGCTGAGGGGAACCAGGATTCCACTCTCTAAGCGCTTTAGAGACTGTTTTTTCTCAATCGTCGCTGGGCATGCTCAGGCTTTCGCTGACCACGGCTTCAGCGGGCTCTTCTTTGCTTTTCAGACTGTTGTCAAAATCGCGGTCGAGCAGTTTGGTAAATTCTTCGGGGGGCAAGGGCTTGGCAAAATAATAGCCCTGAATCTGGTCACAGTGGTGTGAACGCAGAAAATCGAGCTGTTTGCGGGTTTCAACCCCTTCAGCCACCACGGTCATGCCCAGGCTGTGCGCCATATTGATAATCGCAGAGACAATCGCCGCGTCATCGGAATCATTGTCGATATCGCGCACGAAAGATTGATCGATTTTGAGGGTATCCAGGCGGAAGCGTTTGAGATAGGCCAACGAGGAATAGCCTGTGCCGAAATCATCGACAGCAATCGAGACTCCGCGTTTTTTCAGATCGCCCAGTTTGACCACCGTATTGCTGATATTCTTCATCAAAACGCTTTCAGTCAGTTCCAATTGCAGGCATTCAGGCGGCAATTGAGTTTGATCGAGCACGTGGTTGACCAGTTTGACAATATCCATGCGTTTGAACTGTTGGCCTGAAACATTGACGGTTACACACAGTTCGGGATAGCCCTGATCCATCCAGAGCTTATTCTGGCGGCAGGCTTCTTGCAGAACCCATTCCCCAATTGTCAGAATCAGATCGGTTTCTTCGGCCAGGGGGATAAACTGGGTGGGTGAAACCCAGCCAAAATCCTTGTGGTGCCAGCGAATCAAGGCTTCCATGCCCACGACTCTGTTTTGTTCAAGATCGACCTTGGGTTGGTAGTAGAGTTTGAATTCCTCTTGCTTGAGGGCGCGGTAGAGGCCGCTTTCAAGATTGAGGCGATCATAGGCCTTGCTGCGGATAAAGCTGCTGTAAAACTCCAGGGTATTGCGTCCCTGCTCTTTGGCCTGATACATGGCGGTTTCGGCACAGCGCAGCAGCTTTTTGATTTCGGTTGTGTCGGTGGGATAGAGGCTGATGCCGATACTGGCGGTAATGTGGAGTTCGTGATTCTGAAAGGGAATCGTCTGCTTGATTTCATGAATAATATCATTGGCGACTTTGGCGGCATCCTGCTCTTGAATCAGGTCGGGCAAGAGCACTGCGAATTTGTCTTCGCCGAGGTGAAAGACCCGCTCATTGCTGCCCACGCAGTTGATCAGACGTTGGCTGATGGCCTTGAGCAGGAGATCGCCATTGTCGTGGCCCAGGGCATCGTTGATGGTGCGAAAACGATCCAGGTCAATCACGAGTACCCCCACCAGAAATTCGGAGGGGGTGGTTTGTACGTCTTCGATCAGCACCTGGTGGAGCAGAATATGGTTGGGCAGCCCTGTAATGCTGTCGTAATAGTGGGCTGGAATGTTGACATTGGTAATCACAGGTGAAGTCGCGACGGCCAGATGACGGTAGGATGTATTGATCGGCAAATGCTGGTTGACCTTGAGCATCAGTTCTTCGGGACGGAAGGGGTTGATCAGATAGCGCTCTGGATCAAAGGTCTTTTCGAGCATTTTGAAGGTATACATGGATTCTGAAATAATGCAGATCAAGGGGATCGTGGCGGTATCGAGATCGGATTGCAGAATTTCTTCCAGCTCTTGGGGCTTTATTTTCTGGGTTTCGTGGCTGTAGATGATCAGATCGGGCGTATATTCCTGAGCAAGTGCCAGTCCTGTGGTTTCATTGTCAGCGGTCAGGGTCTCAAAACCACTGACATGTAAAATATCAATGATTTTTTGACACAATTGTGCTGAGGGTTCAATGATCAGGACTTTTTTCATGGAACAGGTGCCTGAAATCTGGCTTTTGCCCACGGTTCATTCATCTTTGCGAAACCTCTATCTGTTCCGGTCTGAATCTCTTGACGGGAAGCGGAGAATCCCAAGTTTACGGTTCTCAGGCCCACAGACTGTTATTCTGTGCAAGAGTCATCATTTTGAGTGGAGAATACAAGCCCATTTTACCACAGGGTCTTTAAAAATGTGGATTAGAACTGCACTGTCTGCGCCTTTTCACTGGCCTGAAGCAAGCAATAAGCGAGGTGATCTGAACAAGATCACCTCGCTTAAGATTGAAAATTTTTAGGGGCTCAAACGGAAGAAGTCAGCGACATTCAGCTGATTGACGAAGATATTGCCCTCTACGTAAACCAGACCCACGGTCGGCTGTTTGCCTTCCAGTACAGGTACCAGGTTTTTGCGTTTGGCTTTTTCATCGATCCGTTCAATACCTGTGCCCAGGGTGACATAGATATTGCCCAGGCCATCGACGGTTAAACGGCCATTGCCATTGCCCATGGGAGCGACATAATTGCTTTCAAACAAATCTACGTCGCCACGGGCATTGAGGGTTAAGCGGAACATGCTGACGCTGTCGCCCACCGTGATATACATAAATCTTCCACCAGCATCCAGTTCAATGTCTTTAATCGGTTTGGGCAGGCCTTCGAGCAGAACTTCGGGCCGTCCAAAAATCTCACCGGTATAATCCATGCGAATGATTTGACCTTTGCTGGGCAAGGCCACATAGATTTTGTTATTGCTGGAACTGAAGGCGATAGCTCCTGGTTCTGCACCCAAATCAGCGGATTCAGACAAGCGGCTGAAAAGCTGACGCTCGGCACCGCTGCCTTGCAGTTGGTATTTGCTGATGCGGTAGGTGGAACGAACGCCGGGCAACTGACGTGCCTTGCCCAGCAGTGCGGCATCAAAATTGCTGACCAGCATATTGCCACTGCTGTCCATGGTCAGATCTCGGAAGATCGAATCGTGGGTGATTTTGCTTGCCAAATCACGGTTCAGCACATTGCCGTTGATATCCATGAGCCAGATGCTGGAATCGCTCGCGGATTGACTGGTCATGAGGATATGTTGGAAGTTTGGCCCCTTGTCATAATAGAAGAATTCAGATTGCCCATTGCCTTTCAGCTGGGTTTGAATCATTTGGGTAATCGAGGGCAAAAGGGTAAAGCTGCGGGTATCATTGCTGTCAATATTGTTGACATTGACTTTGACCCTGACTTCAGTTGGCAGGTCGCTGATTTTCTGAGCCAGGCCTTCCACGACAGGGGCGACCAGGGTCCGGCGATCTGAAGAGACTGAACGCGCCGCATTGGTACTGCCCTGACCAAAGGGGCTGATAAAGGTGACCGTATTATTGGCAAGATTTGAATCAAAGCCTGCACCTTCAATGGTCACGACACGGCTTGCGAAGGGCGAATCGCGGCCAATGGTTGATTCCTGGCGCACCATGGTGACCACCGGGCCGGGGCCGCCCACGACAATCGACGCTGTTGAGCGGTTGCCTGCTTCGTCGATAGCCGTTAAGCTCAGGAGATCCCCTGAGTCAGCTGCCAGATTGGCAGAAAATGCGCCTGTTTCATCGGTTTGAATCGTGGTGGCATTGCCCAATTTTCCGCCCTGAATGACCAGGGTAGAACGGCCACTGTCAGCGATGGCACCAGAAGAACCGGTAATGATGGTTTCAAAGGACTGACCACTGGGGTTGCGGGCAATGATTTTATTGGTATCAATCACAGGGTTAAGCGTGTCTGCGCGCAGGCTCACGACAGTGGGCAAGCTGGTCAGACCATTGACAGTGGCTTTGACGAGTAATTGATGAGAAGAATTGCGTTTGAGAGGAACAGTAATGGAGAAGGCCGTTTCCCCTGCAGCCAGGGCTTTCTGCACCACTGAAGTTCCACCTTCCACACTGATCACTGCGCCTGCGGGAGCTGTACCTGTCAGAACAATGCTGTCCTGAGCGGTTGAGGGCGGCAAGCTGCTGCTGACGGTGGGGCTGGGAGTTCCTGCGACGGTTTTGAGTACGTTCTTAACGGTGCTATTGTTTTGCGCGACAGGCTCAATCACAGACATAACAGCAAAGATATTACTGGCTCCGCCGAGATTGGTGCTGTCAGTGCTGCGTTGCACGGCATCCAGTACGGCATTGATCTCTGGAGGACTGAATTCTGTGATCGGAATTTTGGGTTGGTTCAAAAGAGTGCCATTGTTCAGAATTAAACGGGTGGTCAGTTCTGTCAGGGGAGAAATATTCAGACTGGAACTGCCACTGAGCATGGCGCGCATTTGACTGGAGCCACTGCCTACTGTTACCACAAACTCACTGGAAATCAGGGCTTCGGAAGGCAAAGACAGGCTGTATTTGCCGTCAGAGCGGGTGAGTGTTGTGGCCAGGGCCTGACCCAGGGTATTGCCGTTATTGTCGATTTTATAAAGATTGACGCGCACATTGGAGCCTACAGACTGTAAGCCACTCAGGGCTTCTGCAGAAGGTACCAGCCAGCTATCCAGGCGCATAGCGGGGGGAACACTGGCGACCCGACCACTGGGAGCCAAGACGCTGCCAGAAATGACGCGGGTCATGAGTTGATCCAGACGGGTGCTCAAGGTGGCGTTGGATTTGAGACTGACAAGCGTATTGCTGATAGCAGAAGCCAGCGGAACCGTGGCGTAGTTGATTTCCTGGGTGCCTTGATTGGCAAGTGTTTGCGATTCTGCAATGACATTCAATGGAAAAGAGAACAGGGGTTCGTTGCGATCCACCAGGTACTGAACCGAGGCCGTGGTAACGGGAGAAAGGTCAAGATTGGCGCTGGTCGCAAAATTGCGCAGGAATTTACCTGAGGCGTAGTTACCGGCTTCTACCACCAGATTGGAAGCTGGCAAGCTGACCTGATCGGTGGGGAGGTCAAGCTGATAATGGCCATTGGCATCTGTTTTGACGGTGGCATAGGGTTCTGCTGATACGGGTTTCCCATCGTCATCAATCCGAATCAGACGGACTTCAATGCCAGCAGGTGCTTTGACCAGACCGGTGGCTGCCTGGGCTGGGGGATCGATAAAGCTTTTGACTGGGCCCATTAGATTGAGGGGGGCTTGGGCAATCAGAGAAGTGTCTCCCTGAGGCAGATAGACATCCCCTTCAATTCGGAAGATGTCCAATGTTACCTGCTGGGGTGCCGGGCAGCCGACGACCAGGAGTGAAGCAGCGCAGGCCAAAGCAAGTTGTCGTTTCATGATAGCGAATTAGCTCCTCAGTAGTTTCAGTTTTTCGCTCAGGTGCCGAAGCTGATAATGCAACTCTTTAAGTTGTTCCGACAGGCCATCAGGGCCTTTCGGCGGCAGCAGGCAGATTTGCTCAGCAAGAAAACCTTGTTTGAGCAATAAAAATTTCATTGTTTCAGAATTCACCCAGATGTGCTTCCTGTTTTTAAGCTCTTCATTGTCTTTGCGGCTCAAGGCAAGCTCATCACAAAGACGGGCGTTCTGCAGAAAGGTTCCTGAATTCAACTGATTTTGTTTTTCAAGTACAAGTAACATGCTTATTCAGATCTTCCCAATCTCTCTGCAGGTGAATTCTTTGTGAGGCCTTTCCGACGCTCATACTTAAAATCACATGATTCAAACATTATAACAAGGTCCTGCGAAGTAAAAAACCGCCGCTGTCCTTTTTCTGAAAAAG
The DNA here is from genome assembly GCA_002783405.1 of bacterium (Candidatus Blackallbacteria) CG13_big_fil_rev_8_21_14_2_50_49_14. NCBI lineage: Bacteria > Candidatus Blackallbacteria > bacterium (Candidatus Blackallbacteria) CG13_big_fil_rev_8_21_14_2_50_49_14. The sequence goes on from PFGG01000080.1 coordinate 168,360, forward strand.
CCTCTTTCAGATTGTCTCATGGATATGACTCTCAAGCTCTTAAAAACAGGCCAATACTATGTATTTGAATATTAATGATAATAATACCATCTGAATTTAAATCTGACTGTAGCTTTTTTACAATTGAAGGGCTTTGAGCTGACTTTAAGAAAATATCAGCGCTTGGTTGGGGGCTCATTTGATTATGGGTAGATTCCTGTGCCTCAGAACCTTGTGCAATTTTGCAAAAAAACAAGTCCGTGATTCTTTCACGGACTTGTTTTTAAATCAACTCAACAAACAGGGCTTTTATTTGATCAGGTTCAAAGTCGTGTCCAAATTGCCGGAGACGACGCTCAGAATTTTGGTCATGCCTTCTACCGCGTTGCTGACATCGGCAATGCGGGTATTGATCGCTGCCAGAGCCAAGCCGGTGACCCCATCAAATTTGACGGTTCCAACCAGTGTGCCGCCGGTGACCAAGCCTGTGGTGGCATTCAGTGTGCCGCCCAAACGAATTTCACCCGTTACGGGGCTGATCACGTAATTGGCTGCAACGTTACTTTGGGCGGTAAAACCTGCAACCAAGGGGTCATCATTGATACCAATCGAGGCTGCGCCTTGGGCCAGATTGTACTCTTGGTCGAAGTTGTCTTTCATCCAAAGCTCAAAACGGGGCAGTTGGCCGGGTTTGTCGAAAAAGGTTTTGATAAAGGTCGGGTATTTGAAAGGGGTGGCCTGGTTATCCACTACTTCTAAGGTTTGAGCCGTGTCATCTTTATCACGTGGGCTGGGAATCACCATGGTTTTCGACAGACGGGACTGTTCTTGGCGCAGAGGCGCATAGTCAAAAGTTGATTTACCGATTACAACAGGTACAGCCATTAAATTCCTCCTAAAGCTTGAAAGCAGATTATCTAATTATAGAGAGCAGACTGTTCAAGGGATTGATATCAATCCCAGAGATCAGTGTGGTTAAAGATTCAAGAACGCCTTGGGCCTTCTGAATTTCGTCGTTGACATCTTCAAGGCGAACCCGATCGCCCAAATCATAATCAACTTTGCCAGCAATTCCCAAAACGCTGTGTTGAGAAGCTGACCAGTCTGAGGTAATTACGGAACTTGCGGAGTGTGGCTTTATACCTGCGACAGCTCCTGTTTCAAGGTTGACCCCATTGAAAATACCTTCAACGCGTATTCCATTCTGACCAGCAACGGTAGAGGTTGCTTTGATCACGAGATTATTATTGCCATTTTTCAGAAAGCGTTGGATATAGACATCGGGGTCGATATCCTGGGCGCCCTTGAGTTGGTCATTGTTAAAATCAGGATCAAAGAAGGGGATCGTCAGGTTGGCTCCCGCACCGTTTGTGGGGTCACTGTAAATCGCCAGTTTGGCCCCATTTAGCTCAACCTCAAAGGTGACACCCGGAGGAGCCGTGATGCGAATATTGCTGAATTCACCGTCGGGATAGGAGCGACCATAATTGGTTAAAACATTGGGGGCAGCAATGGGAACCAAAGGATTTGAACCTGAGGCTACGGGGTCATCGCGCATGCCCAATTGTTCGTTGTTGGCCACACCATCGCCCAAACCATTGGGTGGATCAGGAGGGCCCGCAGGTGGTGGAATACGGCGAATTTCCATTTCACGTCCAAAATAATAGGGCTTATTGAGCTGGGCGTCTGGATGCCAAATGCTGTTATTCAATGAACCAAAAGATGGGCGGTAACGGATCAGGCCTGTCAGGCGGTCTACCTGATAGCGGTTATCATCAATGATATTGCTGCCGTATTTATCGGTCAGACGGTTGACTGCTGTCATGTGAGGGTTGACGAAATCATGGCCTTTGATCAGAACCATGGAACCCAGGGGCACAACACCGCCGACCAAATTGGTAAAGGCAGCACCAACCGTAACGGTCACGGTGTTTCCGGCTACACCGAGATTGGTAATCGTACGTTGCTCGCCGTTGACTTCGATTTCTTCGCCGACATGCAACAAAGATTCAAACGGTGTTTGGCTTTTGTCGAGAGACAGGGTGGTGGCACTTCCCGAGGAAGAGACCAAACCCGCGTAGCGAACCGAGTCTGCACGCATACTTTCGATAAAAAGAGGGGTGCCCATGGGCATACTGTAGGTCGCAATATTGCTCGGTACAGTGACATTGCGTGTTAGCTCGGCGGTCATTTCGAGATTCACATCGCCATAATTCCGTGCCACGGTACGGTAAGTGTTGCGTGTTTTGATTTCCTGATTTTCAAGATTCTGAGCACGCAACTGCATCAGAACAAACTCGATATCCCCGAAGGGCATGATATTACTTGGGACTGACCGGTATCCACCCACTGCTACCATTGCGTGTTGTGTTCCTCGCTTCTGCTTATTTTACTCAGAAAGTCTCTAGTCACTATCTTAGATAGAAACCTGAAGAGACGAGCGTCATTTAATTAAAATTTAATATTGGCTGGGATTTATTTAACAGTTTAAGTCACTTTCTGTTTGGTTGAGAGGGCATTTTTTATTTGCCTTGCCTTTGGCTGGGGGGTGAAGAAGCTGATGGAGTTGAACTTCGCTGACTTCGTTCAGTTTCTTGCTGACTTTAGTGGACTGTATTCTGTGATATTATTTTTCTTGGTAATGCCCATCGGTCGCTCGGGCAGAGCAGACGTGAAACTTGGGAAATGAGAGCTTATGCTGCTGATTTTCCCATTCCGATGTAAAACTCAAAGTACGAAAATTCATGCCTGCAGGGGGGTGGAGTGTCACTCTTAATATACTCCTGGCACAACCAGAGCAATAATTACACTGAATGAGGTAGCTATGTTTCCAACAGCATTGATATACAGCTCACATAACCGTAGCGAAGAGATTCACCGTTGGTGGATTGTCGAACGGGCTTTAAAAGATCCTTTCAACAAAACCGTGCTCTATCTGCCCATGTCCATGGGAAGTCAAGACAGCCAGGAATACAGTTGGGGAACTTTTCGTTGGTATTTTGAGTTCTTCCGTAAATGGGGCCTTGAACCCCGCAATTTTTACTGGAACGATCAGATGTCCAAAGCAGACGTAGATCTCCTCTTTGACTGGTTGGTGAATACCCAGGTTGTGATTTTGGGTGGCGGCAGCAGCACCCTTGGACGTAACCGTTACAATGCCTTGGGTGAGCGTTATTATGGTGACCCCTATATGTTTGAGCGAATTCTGCATGAACGTCAGGATCGGGGCTTGCTGACGGTTGGCTTTTCTGCCGGTGCAGATCAACTCTGTTCTTATATGATGGGAGCTGTAGAAGCCGGTTCTCATGATGTCTCTGGTTTTGGCCTTGCCCATAATGTCATGTGTACACTTCACCATGAGTGGGGCCGTGAAGGCAGCCTGAAATATGCCGCAGCCCGTTTCCCCAGCAATGTGGTGTTTGGCTTGCCCAATGACTCAGCCTTGGCTGTTGATCAGGGTTTCCTTGATTCTGGCAATATCTGGCAGCTGATAGAGTTTGTGGTAGATACCAGCTGGGATATTCCCAACGAACAATTCCATATCAAGACCCGCCAGGGTATGAATATCGATCACTATTATGCTGACGGCCGCCACTGGACCTTCAAAAATGGCGACAAGATGGTGCGCGTTATGTCTCAGGATGATCAATACCATGGCGTTTGGGTTGTACTTGCCAATGGCCAGATCTATGATTACTGGTCTCAGAATCGCAGTCTGTATCCCAGTATTGAAGCCATTTTGGCTTCTCACTGATTTTGTCTGAACTTCAGGGCAGGGGGGCTTCGGCCCTCCTGTCCCTCCTCGTTTTTGTGCTTGTTTCAGGCGTTTTGATGCCCCCTGTCTTTGCTTTGGACTGGGGGCATCGTCTGGAAGCTGAAAAGATTCCAGGGGCTGTTGCTTTGCAGGTGGCTGCCGGTCATCCTGTGCTGGTAAAGACCTTTGGCGTGCAAAGGCACAAAGCGAAGATTCCACTTTCAGAAAACACACTTTTGCCCCTGGATGCGCTGTCTGAGCTTTTTTTAAGCAATTTGCTTTTGCAGGATGTGAAAGCCGGCAAACTGGATTTGGATGAGAATATTAACAGCTATTTGCAAAAGCTTCAGGTCGTCAATCCTTTTTCGAGTGCCCTAAGCTTGCGTCATTTACTTTCTCACCGCGATGGTTTCCCTGAATGGTGGGCGGGGCGTTGGGTTGAAAATTCACGCAAAGTTCCCAGTTTGGAAAAAAATCTGAACTATGGTTTAAAACCCCTGGTGCTGGCGCCTGGCAGCACGCCTACGCCTGGCAGCTGGGGTGCGGTTTTGGAGGGCTATTTACTTGAAACACTGAACAACAAACCTGTCGCAGATCAGATCAAAGCAGCCTGGGGTTTAAAATCCCTTCATGTGGGCCTGCCCGCTGCTGAACGGCGTTTACAGGGCCATCTGCTCAAAGAAGAGCGTCTCTTGACTTATCCTGAGCGGCTTTACAGTACGGCTCCTTTGCAGGATCAGCTCTATCTCAGTGTTGCTGAAATGGGAAAAATGCTTGAGAAATGGGCGGGCACACAAGTGGGCATGGAATCCATTTCGCCGCTCTTATTTTCTTCTGGCAGAGAGGCTTCTGAGCCGACTTTGGGGGTTTACCGTTTGGCTGGGGCTGAGGGACTGTTTTACGTTGAAAGCCATCATTTAGGCGTCTCTCAGCTTTTATTGGTGCAGCCGCGTGAAAAAAAAGCTGTTTATTTGAGTTTGGGGCGCGAAGACCGTGATTTGATTTGGGAATGGGCCTATGAACTCTTGGGTTGGCAGCCTACCAAACTAAAACCTTCTGTTTCTGCTTCACAGCAGGGGGTTTCAGGGCTTTATGGGTATCCCCATTTTCACCGTCAGAGTCTGGCTGCCTTGGCGCGTTTGCATCGGGGCCTGCTGAAGGTTGAAGAAAATTCAACGGGAGTTCTCACGCTTAGCAGCCAGGGCTTGGATCCTTTTGGTGGCTTTGTAGGCCAAACGATTTGGGAACCGGTAGGCCCGCTTGAATACCAGCGCCAAAATAGATCAGAGCGACTTCGCTTCAGCAAACTGGCGGAAGGTGGGTTTGCACTGCATTCTGAGCAGGGCCAGCAGGGGGTGTATTTTCCGCTTGTCTGGCAGAAGCATCCTCTTGTACAAGCGGCGATGGCCTTGTTTTTGGCGCTGTGTTTGCTGCTCTGTTCCGTTCGTCAGTTTTATAATTTCTGGAACCATGAAGAACCGCTGACCCAAGCGGAGCGTTCAGAGGCCGAGACCTCAGATCCTTCTCTTTTAATGGCCATTGCTGCGGCCTGTGGCTGGGTCTTTTTGCTGGGTTTTCCCTTGGCCTTTTTCCATGAGGCCTTGCCCGGTGAAATGAGTCTGGCCTGGCAGGACCCCTTGAATCCGTGGCTATTTGGACTCTTGCTTCTGCCGCTTTTTCAGATTATTTTTACGGTAATAGCTTTGCTTTTGGCTTGGAGCCAGTTCAAAACTTGGGGGCGTTTGGATCGGGGCCTTGCGCTTTTGCAAGCAGGAGCTACGTTTGCCCTTGTTTGGGTTTTATATACCTGGCATTTAATTGGCTTTCAGTTTTAACCTGGGCTCTGGTAGCGCATCGGCAGCCAGAGATTAAACGTGCTGCTGGGGCCTTCTTGGGGGACATACTCCAGTTGGGCCTGCAATAATTGGCTGAGACGAAGTGCAATTGAAAGCCCCAGGCCTGTGGAATGTTCTCCAGAAGTGGGGCGGGCCGAAAGATGAGCAAACTTTTCATACATATGGGCTTGATCTTCCTTGCTGAAGCCGGGGCCTTGATCTTCTACCTGTAAGCGGATTTTGGGCTCAAGATAGTCTGCGTGCAGGGTGATTTGTTTCATGGGAGGAGAAAACTTCAAGGCGTTTGAGACCAGATTATCAAGAATTTCTCTCAAGAGAAGCGGGTCTGTGCAGATCGTTGGCAGATCAGGATCTGTTTTTAAAACCAGATCTAAATTTTTTTCTTTGGCCAAGGGCAAAGCATCTGACCAGATTTGCTCCAAAAGTTCCTGAACAGAAAACCAGTGGGGATGCGCCCTGATTTTTCCATTTTCCAAACGGTGGATATCGAGCAGGTTGCTGATAATCGCCCGCATGCGTTGGGCATTGCGATCGACCATTTGGGCGTATTGTGAGATTTCTTCTGCTTGAATCTGAGTTGCATTTTCTTCCAGAATATGGGCTGCACCTGAAATCGCATTGAGAGGGGAGCGCAGATCGTGAGAGACAATTGCTAAAAGCTCATCTTTTTCCTGATTTAAGACCTCTAATTTCAAGGCTTGTTTTTCAAATTGCAGGGCCTGTTGTGAGATCTGTTCCTGGGCCCGACGCAGTGAAAGATGGGTATTGACCCGTGCCAAGAGTTCCTGAACGCGGAAGGGTTTGGTGATATAGTCTACGCCCCCGGCCTTGAATCCTTCTAGAATATCTTCCTGTTCGGTGCGCGCAGTTAAAAAGACCACAGGAATTTTTTCAGTTTCTGCCTGTGATTTGAGTTTGCGGCAAAGTTCAAATCCACTGATTTCAGGCATCATGACATCGAGCAGAATAAGATCTGGGATTTCATGAGCAAGAATTTTAAGTGCTTCTTGCCCACTTTCTGCACTGGAAATCAAATAACCCTGTCGTTCCAGGGCTGTTCTTAAGACAAAAATATTTTGACGCGAGTCATCCACAATAAGAATCTGATCAGTTTTAGCCAACGGCTTTACTCCATCGGGTTACTCTAGAAAGGTGTGCTTATTATAGCAAAAGCAGGTTTTTTTTTCTTGATTATTTTTTACTCAGCTGTCTTGCTTGAGTGTACGCGCCAAGGTCAGACTTAGCCCCGATTCTGTCGGCAGGGTCTTTTTTGCTTCTGCCAAGGTGGCGCCTGTGGTGAAGATATCGTCTACCAGCAGAAGGGTTTTTCCGCTCAGTTTTTGCACTTGTCGCTCTGAGACGGTGTCAAAGCAGTTATTCAGGGCCAGTCGGCGTTCTTCTAAAGAAAGTGCGTGTAAGGCGGGGGTGAGTTTTTTACGGATCAGAATTGGTCTCACAGGGCTGTTTAAGGCTTCAGACAAACCGCGCGCCAGAGCTTCTGCCTGATTATAACCCCGTTCGTTCAGGCGTTCTGCATGCAGGGGAATGGGCACAATGGCCTGTATCGGGCGATTGAAATGTCGGAACCACTCTCCCAGATAAAACCCCATGCTGTGTGCCAGAGGGGCGCGACCGTGGTATTTGGTTTGACCCAGCAATTGACGTAAAAGACCCTGATAGGGGCCGTAGGCCATTTCAGGCCAATCTCCCCCTATCAGGGCTTCTGAATCAGAAAAACTTTCAATTTGCTGCCAACAGGCACGACACAAGGCTCGTTGGGCGGAACGCCGACAATTCAGGCAGCGGATTTGCCAAAACAAGGGGCTATTTAATAACGACTTCAAGTTCTCCCGTGGCAGGCGTCGTGTTAATATTCTGACCTGGAGAATTCTGGTTGATCTGAACCTGTTGTTGCGGGTTGTCGGGTGAAACCGGGCTATTGGAAAAACCATTGCCAGTTTGCCCGTTGTTTTCAGGAGGGTCCTGGGCAACGGGTTCCTGTTGGCGCAGATTGTTCAGATCCACAGGTTGAGGCGGAGCCGGAGGCAGGCCTTGGCCGACCAGGGTCATCATGCCAGCCCCCAAATTCACCATGTTTTGCAGGTCGGGGCCACTTACGCCCACATTGCCTTCAAAAACAGTGATCTGCGTGATAATATCAGGCAGAGCGAGTGCCACGGGGAAGGTGCCAAAACCCAAGGGTTGCGCTGTATTCATGCTGCTGCGGTCGGGCATGGGTAGAAAGGTGCTTTGGGTCGTGGGTTTTTCTTCCACACTGACCATAAATTCGGTTCCCAAAACAGTGGCAACAGCGGTACGGGTGCGTACACGCATTTTCTGGTTTTGTTTTTGAACTTTGAAATAGGCTTTTCCCTTGTGCAACTGCACTTGTTTGGCGGCCGCTGCACGGATGCGTGCTATTGAACGACTGCCCAAGCGCACCACAGAACCATCGGCGTAATGGATTTGCGCGCGGGAATTCCCACCTGTGCGGATATAGGTACCACTTGAAAGGGGCATGCCACGCGAAGCGCTGATCCAATGGCCTCCGCGATTGATTTGAACCGTATTGTGGGTCCAGGCGACACGGGCTGCACTATCAGCCTGACTTTCGTGGGGGCTTGCCAGAACCAGAACGACGGCGGTCAGACTCAGCGGTAAAATTCTTTTCATCATGCGTTTTCCTCTAGCTTTCAGATTGAATCGCTGTAATCAGATTGATACCCATGGAGAAAATCCCCGCACTGCGTTGAGCATCTACCATATTCACGATCTGATTATAGTCTCCCCTTGCTTCGATTATAAACCATGGGCGCAGGACGTGCCACTGTAAGGCGAGACTTCCACCAAACCTGAATTCATCAAGAAATTCAGGGGTTGCAGAATAGCCACGGGGCTGAACCTGGGCGTTGGCAAACAGGAAAAGATCGTCGGTGATATTGTGGCGGTAACCAGCGAAAAGCAGGTTGCCCATATAGGAAAAATCATTGCTTTGGGCTGCGAGGTAGTCCATCTGGTAACCCAGATAGAGAATATGTTTCTTTTCAAAGAACTGATACCAGGTGGCTCCGAGCATAAAATCGTTGTCAAAACGCTGAACATTGGGGTCGCGCCCCAAAGAACTGGACAGCACGGGTATCCAACCGCCATAGAGATTGAAACTGTCGCCGAACCACTGTGAAACAGTCGCTGAGAGGGGGATTCCCAAAATCTGGTTGCGGCCCGCCAGATTGAAGTTATTGAACCAAAAGCCCTGACTGCGCAGCAGGATTTGGGTATTGGTGGGGAAGGTATAGCGCAGAATGCCGGTCAGCATACTGCGGTTGACCACACTGCCCTGGCCGCCAGCGACCTGATCTACATTGCTGTTGTATTCGGTTTGATTGCGCAGCTCCAAACGCCAAAACCAAGGGTTTTGGGTGGGCAACATCCGACTGAAATCATCTTCAAGAGGGCGTTGGTTGGGGTCGGGAACATAATTGGGATCCTCTTCTGGCAGAACCAGCTCTGACTCAGACAATTCAGGCTCTTCATCTGCGGTTTCGCTGTCATCTGTCTGTTGGACCTGGCTGAGAAGAAGAGGGGCTGGGGCCGCCACCGCGAAATTGCTGAAACTCAGAACTGAGGCGCTCAGTAAGGCTGTTAGCCAAGTAGGGTTGAGTAGAGAAGACATTTTCATGACAGATATCCTTTAGCTGTTTAAAGGTTGTTATTCTGGTACAAAGCAAATTCATTATGGCAGACCAGAGAAAAATACGTCAACTCTGGCTTTTCAGCCTGAATTGAAGACATTTAAAGCACTTAAGACTATCGCCAATTCGTCGAAAGCCCAGTATAGTGGGGGTAAATAAAAATTCAACCGTGCATTTTGACGCCTATGGATACGCTGACCGCCATTATTTGTCTTTCAGGCTCTCCTTCCTGGAGCTTGCCGCTTTTGCATGTGCCCGTGCCGTTTCTGGTTTCGTTTTGCAATCAACCCCTGCTTAAAAATATGCTTTTGCAGTTGAAGAAGTCTTCCGTGGAGCGGGTGGTATTTATTTTGGATGATCTCTCTGCTTCCTGGATGCATCCGATTCGTGCGGAATTGGCCCGAACGGGATTGGTAATTGATTATCTGCTCATGCGTCATTTATACGATACCGAAACCACCCTGCGCGACGAATTGTTGGATCGCCTGCCCTTGGAGCAGCCCGTGCTTTTGCTTCAGGATCCCTTTCCTGATTTGGTAAATATTGGCGCTTTTCTCAAGTTTCACCGTGAGTGTCAGGCCGATTGCAGCGTGCGCCTTTTGCCGGGGCGACAGGCCCACGGCCTGCTCAAGCAGGTTTATCTTGATGCTGAAGATCAGGTGAGTCTGAAAGAGCAGGAGGGGGTGCGACCCACCCAGGATACACGCATGTATTTGCTCGAAACAGATATCTTTGAAGATTTATTACAGGCCCGCATTCCGCTGCTCAAGGCTTCTTTTTCTGAGTATTTTGCTGAAGCTGTTCCCTATTATTATGGCTATTCCGATGCCCAACCTCTGTGTATCTGGAATTCTGTCAACGAGTATCTGGCGACCCAGAAGCTCTTTTTTGAACAGACCGACTTGCGGCCCGAAGGCAAAATTCTGCAGAAAACAGAGAACACCCAGGTTTGGATGGGGGAGGGGGGCTTTTGTGAAAGCCCGCCCGAATGTCAGGGGCAGGTTGTGATGGGCCGCAACTGCCGGATTGGGAAGGGAGTCAAACTGCAGGGCCCTGTCTTTTTGGGGGATTATGTGCAGATTGGGTCGGGCACCCATTTGGAGAATGTGACGGTTTGGGCCCAAACCCAAATTGGAGCACGCTGCCAGCTTGAAAACAGCCTGATCGCGGCCCGCAGTTCAGTGGCTTCGGATTGCCGTTTGCAATCGGCTTTGATTGCTGACCAGGCCCATCTTGGGCCGGGCCAGCATTTGCGCAAGGGAGATGTTTTGGGGCCTTTCAGCCGCTTGGGCATGGAATAGTCTCAAGCCTTGGTAAAGACCAGCTGGCCTTCGCCCAGATTGGCCTGAATCGTATCCCCTTCCCGGAAGGTGCCCTGCAAAATCGCCATTGAGAGTGGGTTTTCCAGCTCTCTCTGAATCACACGTTTGAGCGGACGGGCCCCAAAGGTGGGGTCATAGCCCACTTCAGTGAGGTGATCCTTGGCGGCATCGGTCAGTTCCAAGCTGAGTTGCTTGTCAGCCAGCAGCTTGCGCAGGCGTTTGAGTTGAATTTCAAGAATATGGTGAAGCTGATTGCGTCCCAGAGAGTGAAAAACAATCGTCTCATCAATCCGGTTTAAAAATTCAGGTCTAAAATGCCCTGCCAGTGAGGTCATGACGGCATCCTTCATTTCTTCGTACTGAAAGTCGCCGTCGCGGTATTGCAGAATATACTGGCTGCCAATATTGCTGGTCATGATGATCAGGGTATTCTTGAAATCGACCTTTTTGCCTTTGCCATCGGTCAATTGGCCGTCATCGAGAATTTGCAGCATGATATTGAAGACCTCGCTGTGGGCCTTTTCAATCTCATCAAAGAGCAATACGCTGAAGGGTTTGCGGCGCACGGCTTCTGTCAGTTGGCCGCCCTCATCATAGCCGATATACCCTGGAGGCGCACCGATCAAGCGGGAGACCGAGTGTTTTTCCATATACTCTGACATATCAATCCGTACCATGGCGCGTTCGTCATCGAAGAGAAATTCTGCCAGGGCTTTGGCCAGCTCGGTTTTGCCGACCCCTGTGGGGCCCAGGAAAATAAACGAACCGATTGGGCGATTGGCCTCTTTCAAACCGGCACGGGCCCGGCGCACGGCATTGGATACCGCTGTGATCGCATCTTCCTGGCCCACCACCCGTTTGTGCAGGTTTTCTTCAAGGTAGACCAGTTTCTGAACTTCACCTTCCACCAGTTTGGTGACGGGAATATTGGTCCAACGACTGACCACTTCGGCAATATCTTCGCCATCAATTTCTTCCTTGAGCAGGCGTTCTCCACCTTCGCCCTGCAAGGCCAGTTCGCTTTCCTTGAGCAGACGCTCCAGTTCGTTCAGACGGCCATATTTCAGCTCTGCGGCTTTGGCCAGATTGGCTTCGCGTTCGGCTTGGGCAATCTGCACATTGGTCTGTTCAATTTCTTCTTTGATCTGGCGCACTTTCATGATCTGATCCTTTTCCCCCTGCCATTGGCGGTGGAAAGCATCGGATTTCTGACTGAGATCGGTGAGTTCGGCCTCCAGTTTCTGCAGACGATCGGCGGAAGCACTGTCGGTTTCTTTGAGCAGGGCTTCGCGCTCGATTTCGAGCTGCATTTTGCGGCGTTCGATTTCATCCAGCTCAGTGGGCATGGAATCTATTTCTGTGCGGATTTTGGCCCCAGCTTCATCGAGCAGATCAATGGCCTTATCGGGCAGCTTGCGATCGGTCAGGTAGCGGTGTGAGAGCGTGGCTGCGGCGATAATCGCAGAATCTTTGATGCGCACGCCGTGGTGAACCTCGTAGCGTTCACGCAGACCGCGCAGAATGCTGATGGTGTCTTCAACCGAAGGCTCATTGACCAAGGTGGGTTGAAAGCGGCGCTCCAGAGCCGGGTCTTTTTCGATGTATTTGCGGTATTCATCGATCGTGGTAGCACCGATACAATGCAGTTCTCCACGCGCCAACATCGGTTTGAGCAGATTGGCAGCATCGACGGAGCCTTCGGCTGAACCCGCCCCCACCACGGTATGCAGCTCGTCAATAAAGAGCACGAGCTGTCCTTCACTTTCTTTGACTTCTTTGAGCACGGCTTTGAGGCGTTCTTCAAATTCTCCCCGGTATTTGGCCCCGGCAATCAGTGCCCCCATATCCAGGGTGATCAATTCTTTGTTTTTGAGGCCCTCTGGCACGTCGCCTTTGACAATGCGCTGGGCCAGGCCTTCGACGATTGCGGTTTTACCCACCCCCGGATCGCCAATCAGAACGGGATTGTTTTTGGTGCGGCGGCTGAGCACCTGAATCACGCGCCGGATTTCGTCATCTCGGCCAATCACAGGGTCGAGCTTGCCTTTGCGGGCATATTCAGTCAGGTTGCTGCCATATTTTTCCAGGGATTGGTAGCTGGCTTCGGGGTTTTTATCGGTGATGCGCTGTTTGCCGCGAATACTGCTCAAGACCTGGTAGATATTCTCACGGCTGATGCCCTGTTCTTTGAGCACCTGGTGGGCAGCGCCTCTGTCCTGATCATCTGCCAGGGCGATCAGCAGGTGTTCTACGCCGATGAATTCATCTTTCATGCGTTTGGATTCCTGCTCGGCCAGCGCAAAGGCCCGGTTGAGGCGGTTTGAGATATAGGCCCGGTTGACATCGCCCGTTGAGGAAGTCACGCGGGGCAGTTTGTTCAACTCTGCTTTGACCTTGTCGGCGACCAGTTCGGGCCGTTTGTTGAGCTTTTTCAGAATCTCAGTGACAACCCCTTCGGGTTGCTCGATCAACGCCAAAAGCAAATGCTCGTTGTCGATATAGTTGTGGTTGTATTCTTCAACCATTTGTTGGGCCTGGGCCAGGGCGGCCTGGGCTTTTTCGGTCATTTTATTAAAGTCCAGCATGGTCTTTTTGCCTCCATCAGGGGTTCCTGTAATGGTTATATCAAATTAAAAATGAAAAGTTAATAGGATTGATAAATAATTTATCTTTTCTGGGGGGACCGATCGCTGCCCTGAAGCGGGAACGAAGGGGCCTGGGCCTCCAGATATTTTCTGAGCTCTGGGGGAGAGGTGTGATAGAGCAAGCTTTTTTTTGTTTGCTGTGCATGGTAAAGCAGCGGGGCCTCTTCCTGATCCGGCGCCCCAACTGGGATTACCAGATCTGTTTCTGCAAGGGCTTCACTCAGGCTCATGTCTGCCAAAAGTTCAAGCGCAAGATCGGGCAAAGTTCCCAGATAGTGCGTGATCTCAAGCAAGGCCTTTTCAAGCTCCTGTTGGATGGTTTCCAGGGATTCTGAGCCCGGAACCCAAATCAGAATGCGGATGGGATCCTCTGCGCGAAAAGCTTCGAAGAGATGGGTTAAACAGGCATACCAGCGAGAGCTGGGCAGGGTGGCTTCAGACAAATACATTAAAAAACTCAAACGCTGATCGCCGCGTTGCGGAGCGGGTTCTAAGTTTCCCACTTGTTTTTGCAGACGCAGGATTTCAGCTTCCCAGGAAGGATCCAAAGGGCCTGCCTGGCGAGCGCGCTTCAACCAGCTGAGTTCGTAATCTGCAATCTGGCGAAATTGCATAATCCGTGCCAGGAATAAATCTGTTTGCTCGGGGGCAAAACCTTGTGCTAAACGTGCTGAACGCAATTGTTCTGATTGGCTCAATTCAGAATAAAGGCGTACAATCAAAGCCGCTTCGGCTGGGATATCGCTGCGGTAGCGTTCGAGATTGCCGGCATGCATGCGGGAGTAGCTATAGGCCTGGGGCATGACGCGAAAAGGAATGCCCTGCCAAGCCAGACGAAACCAAAATTCATAATCCTGGGTGAGTGGAAAAGACTCTGAAAACAGGCCAAAGCGTTCGACCAGAAGACGTGGAAAAAAGACAGTAATGCCGTTGATATAGTTGAACAGGAAAAAATAAAAGAACTGCAAATCATCAGCGGGGTCTTCGGCCTCTTCCTGCCAGCTGACGCAGCCTTGGGTTTGGAAAGTCTGTCGGATTTCCGCTTCTGGCAATTTTGCTGATTTCAGTGCGTAGTCTAAATCATGGGAAATATAGCCGGGGGCAGTATGTAAAACCCCCGGCCTGTCTGAAAATATCCGGGCATAGGCCTGGCGTTGCTGGCTTATTTTTTGAGGCAAAAACCAATCATCGGCGCTGAGCCAGCAGATAAATTCTCCGCTGGCCTGTTCCAGGGCGGTATTGAGTGCGCGGGTGGTGCCGCAACGGTTGCGTTTTTGGCGAATCAGCCTGACGCCTGAGGATGTGTATTTTTGCTCAACCAAGCGGTCTCCGCCATCACTGGAGCCATCATCGACCACCAGAATTTCAAGCTGGGGGTAATCCTGGCTGAGTAAGGAGTCGAGGGCCTGCTCAATATAAGCAGCATGGTTATAGAGCGGCACCAGGACTGAAACGCATTCTTCAAACACAATGGCATCTCTTTGGGCGGTTAATTTAAAAGACAAAAGGAACCTGCTCTTCAACCTTACTCCGAGATAATTTTTGAGGCAAGTCTGCTCAGTCGGCCCGTGATACTTTCTCAGAGTTGTTCAGTCTGTGCCTTTCTCTTGTACAATAGAAATACATACATCAATATACAAGTCTATGGGAGCCCTGCAACCTTGAATACTCTCTCTACACGGACGGCAGTTCCTGATCCTGTCATTACCATTTCTGGCCTGAGCAAAGCTTATGCGTCTGGATTTCAAGCCCTAAAGCAAGTCGATCTGCAAATTCAGAGAGGTGAAATCTTTGCGCTTTTGGGCCCCAATGGCGCAGGCAAAACTACGCTGATCAGTATTATCTGTGGCATTGTCAATCCCAGCCAGGGCTCTGTCAGCGTCGATGGCCATGATATTCTCAAAGACTACCGGGCCGCCCGCGCCAAGATTGGTCTGGTGCCCCAGGAATTGACCAGCGATATCTTTGAAAAGGTTTGGAGTACCGTGCAATTCAGTCGGGGGCTTTTTGGCAAAGCGCCCAATCCTGCACACCTCGAAAAAATTCTCAAGGATCTTTCACTTTGGGAAAAAAAAGAAAATAAAATCATGACCCTTTCAGGGGGCATGAAACGCCGTGTCATGATTGCCAAAGCCCTTTCTCATGAACCCAGCGTTTTGTTTCTGGATGAACCCACAGCCGGTGTCGATGTCGAATTGCGGCGCGATATGTGGGAGATGGTGCGTAAATTGCGCGATCAGGGCGTGACGATTATTTTGACCACCCATTATATTGAAGAGGCCGAAGAGATGGCCGATCGGATTGGCGTGATCAACAAAGGGGAATTGATGCTGGTTGAAGAAAAAACAGCCCTGATGAAAAAACTGGGCAAAAAACAATTAACGCTTCACCTGCAGGCCCCGCTTGCACAAATCCCTGCGGGGCTGGAAGGCTTTCAATTGGAGCTGTCTCCCGATTGCTGTGAGCTGATTTATACCTTTGATACCCAGGCAGAGCATACGGGTATTGCCCATTTGTTCAGGCTTTTGGGAGAGGCCGGCATTGATTTTAAAGACCTCAATACCTGTGAAAGTTCACTTGAAGAAATTTTTGTAAAGCTGATTGGAGAAAAAGCATGAATCTCCATGCCATCAAAGCCATTTACCAGTTTGAACTTGCCCGTTTTTTTCGTACCCTTTTTCAAAGCATTGCTTCGCCCGTGATCTCGACATCGCTCTATTTTATTGTTTTTGGTTCCGCGATTGGTTCGCGCATGACTGAAATCGATGGCACCAGCTATGGGGCCTTTATTGTGCCTGGCTTGATCATGCTCTCGGTTCTGACAGAAAGCATTTCCAATGCTTCGTTTGGGATTTATATGCCCAAGTATTCAGGCACGATTTATGAGATTTTATCTGCGCCGATTTCGGCCTTTGAAATTGTAACGGGATATGTGGGTGCGGCAGCTACCAAATCGATGATTCTGGGCACGATTATTTTGGCGACGGCCCGCCTGTTTGTCAGTTTTTCAGTGCTTCACCCGTTTTGGATGCTGGCTTTTTTGATCCTGACTTCCCTGACCTTCAGTTTGTTTGGCTTTATTATTGGGGTCTGGGCCGATGGCTTTGAAAAATTGCAAATTATTCCGATGATGATCATTACGCCCCTGACCTTTTTAGGTGGCAGTTTTTATTCGATTCATATGTTGCCGCCTTTTTGGCAAAAGCTGACGCTTTTTAATCCGATTGTCTATTTGGTCAGTGGTTTTCGCTGGAGTTTTTATGGCATTTCAGACGTGGGCGTGGGTCTGAGCTTGGGCATGACGGGTTTCTTTCTGGTGCTCTGCCTGTTTGCGGTCTGGCTGATTTTTAAAACCGGTTACAAGATTAAAAATTAAGGTCCGTTTTTACGTTTTTCCAGAGCGGCATGGTAACGGGCCCAGCCCAGATTGATTTTTGCCAAAAGCTCCTGGCGGCGCTCGCTTTCACTGAGGGGAATTTCCCGCACGAGGGCTTCCAGGGCTTTGAGGTCTTTGCGCAATTGCAGCTCTTCAGGCAAAACGCCGGCATTTTTGAGAATTTTATAGGCCATGCGTGATTCGGGCGGCACATCGCTATCTTCTTCCAGGTTCAGGGGTTGGCCTGCGCCGGGAAGATTTTCAAATTCTCCCCTGCGCAGGGCTTCTTGAATTTTTTGTTCGACAATTAAATCAAAATTTCCCATGCCCTTATTTTAAATCCAATTCAGCAACCGATTCAAGCCAGTAGAGCCGGTCAATTTCTGCCGTCGAAATCACTTTCCAGGCACTGAAATTGCGGGCCAGGATTTCAAACAGGCTGCGTCTGAGATCGGGGGCGCAGAGCAGGATTTGGCTTTGGGCCACCTGCTCCAGTAATTTTTCCTGTAGGCTTCGCGCCAGCGCTTGAGTTTCGGGGCCTGGTTTTGCCTGGGCCTGGCGAAAAGCGTTTTCTGTTGTTTGAGAGAGGGTCAGCACTTTGAGTCTGCCCTGGGCATCTGCCAGGCGGGCGCAAATGGAGCGGCTCAGGCCTTGCCTGACTTTTTCCCGCAATTCAGCTCCTTTTAGCCCCTGATCCAAACCGTCAGCCAGGCTTTCGCAGATCAAGGCCAGGGGGCGGATTGAAACCTGTTCTTCGAGCAGTTCTTTGAGAATGCGGGTGAATTGTCCAATCGTCAGTTTTCCTGGGGTGGGAGCATCCAAACTCAGAAGTTCATCCAGAACCACAGGATGCGTTTTGCGCAGGTTTTCAAGCATGACAAAGACTTCTTCCCGCGAGAGAATTTCGTGTGCGAAGGCTTTGACCAAGCCTCCGAGATGTTGCAGCAAGAGTTCTGAGCCGTCCAGCCCTTCTGATTCGGATGAAACGGCGGCATAGCATTGGGGCAGACGTGCGAGTGGTTTTTCGTTTGCTTGGGGGGGTGCAGGCCTGAGTTGGTATCTTTGCTGCGGATTCAGCTGGCCTTCGGCAATGCTTGCGCCATGAACCAGGATACGGTAGCTGTCTCCTTTCAAATTCGCCTGGTCGTGAATTCTGATACCGGGCAGAATAAAGCCCAATTCTTGACTGATGGCCTGGCGTAAACTTTGCAGTTTGGCTAAAAACCCGCTGGCTTCCGCTTGTTCGCCCTCATTTTCAGGGGACAGGCTGTTTTGAATGGCTTGAGCCCATTCGGGGGAGAGTTCCAGGGCCAGGGGGGGAACCGAGAGGGTTGCGAGCAGGTCGGCGGGTCTTTGTCGGCGCGACTCGGCCTGGGCTTCGCTGTCGCGACGAACGCTATCGAGGTAGCTGAGCAGATCCAAGCCTTTGATACGGTACTGACCGTGAATTTTAAAGGATTTCAGGCTATTGGCCTGAAGCAGACGTTGAACCGTGCGTAAACTGACACGCAGCAATTCGGCGACTTCTTCACTGTTATAGAGTTTTTCGGGAATGAGGGACAGACTTTGCATTGTATTTTCTCCTGGGTCGGAAACCTGTTGAGAGGCTTGGTTTCGCTAGACCTGATTTGAGTTTAAAGCGAAACGACAATCAGGTCAACGACAATATTTTGTGATTTTAACGACAATGACGACATAAACGACAAGTTTTAAAATGGCTTTTGCAAGGCGATGGTCTGATTCGGAGGAGCCGACTGCGCAGACCTGAACCTGCGCTAGAAAGGCGAAAGATTGATATCCCCTTCGCACCCGGCTACAATGGGAGCATGTTCCAGATTCAGCGTCGACTTTATTCGTTTTTTGCCCAAGCCGGAATTCTTTTTCTGAGCTTGTTTTTGGCTTGGCCCGTTCAGGCTCAGAACTTTGCCATTCCCCGGATTAATATTGGGGTGGAGCAGGCCCGCACGCCCGAAGAAATGGTCTTCAGTGTTCAGCTGCTCTTATTGTTTACGGTTTTGGCACTGGCGCCTACGATTTTGGTGATGATGACGCCCTTTACCCGGATTGTGATTGTTTTGGGTTTTCTGCGCCAGGCGCTGGGTACACAGCAGGCGCCCCCCAACCAGGTTTTGGTCGGGCTTGCCCTGTTTATGACCCTGTTTATTTCCATGCCCACTTTTCAAGAGGCCAATGACAAAGCGCTTCAACCCTTCTTGAAAAAGCAGATCAACCAAGAACAGGCTCTGGAAGCTGGCTTGGAGCCTTTTCGCAAATTCATGCTCAAGCAGGTTCGCCAGGCTGATCTTGAGCTTTATTTAAGTTTAGCGAAAGTAGACCGCCCCAAAACCCCTTCTGAAGTGCCAACCCATGTGCTGATTCCTGCTTTTATTACCAGTGAACTCAAAACTGCTTTTTTGATTGGATTTTTAGTCTATATCCCTTTTTTGATCATCGATATGGTGATTGCCAGTACCCTGATGTCGATGGGGATGATGATGCTGCCTCCCACAGTGGTGTCTTTGCCCTTTAAGCTGATCATGTTTGTGCTGATTGATGGCTGGAATATTCTCAGCCAAGCCATTATTGGGAGCTTTTCATGAACCCGGAAGCTTTGTTTTTACAGGTTTTGCAGCAGGGATTGGCCCTGACAGCCAAACTGCTGGCCCCGATGCTGCTGATCAGTTCTGCCGTGGGGATCATGGTCGGCCTTTTTCAGACGGTGACACAGATCAACGAAATGACCCTGACCTTTATTCCCAAAATTATTGTGGTAGGGTTGGTTTTGCTGATTCTCGGGCCCTGGATGATGCATTTGCTCATGGATTTCTCCCATGATCTGATCTTGGGGATTCCTGCCGCCGTTAAGTTCTGAAATGGAACTCTATACCCAGGTTTTACAGCAATTGCCCTATTTTGCCCTGGTAGCTCTGCGGGGCAGTGGCTTGTTTCTTACCGCTCCGATTTTTGGTCAGCAGCGGATTCCCAACCAAGTGCGGGTGATGTTTGCGATTATAATTTCAGCAGCGATTTTTCCGCTGCTGCCTGCTCGCCCGGTACCCGCCGATGCACTTTGGTATCTGGTGGTGGGTATTCTTGAAGTGATTACAGGGATTATTTATGGCTGGTGCGCTTCGCTGATTTTTGAGGGCATGGTTTTGGCGGGGCAGTTTATTGGTTTACAAATGGGTTTTGCCCAGGCCAATATTCTCAACCCAGATTCCCAGACGCAAAGACCTTTGCTCTCAGAGGTTTATTTTATTATGAGCCTGCTGATCTTCTTTTCTTTGAATGGGCATCATTTTCTGATTCTTGCCTTTCAAAAAAGTTTTACTGCTGTGCCTGTCGGTGCTCTGATCTTTGATCAACGGATCCTTGAGCATATTTTTCTACTTTTTGCCCAGATTTTTTTAGTAGCCTTGATCATTGCTGCGCCGATCAATGGCATTTTGACCCTGATAGATTTGATTCTGGGCCTGGTGGCCCGTACTGCGCCGCAAATGAATGTCTTGGTGATCAGCTTTTCGATCAAGATCTACGTTGGGCTTTTGACGCTCTTGTTTTCGCTTTACTTTACCTTTCAGTTCATCCATGATCTTTTACAGCAGTTACTTTTGCAATTGGCGCAGGTGCTCTGATGGCCGATCCTTCAAAAACAGAAAAAGCGACGCCCAAGCGTCGTGAAGAATTGCGGGGCAAGGGGCAAACCGCAAAAAGCCAGGAACTGAATACCGCGATTCTGTTTATTGTGGCGATTGTCTTTCTGCGCCTTTATTTCCCCTATGTTGTGAATTTTATCCGCTCAGAAACCTATCGTCTTTGGCATGTCTTGCCCCATGACATGACCTTGACTGCTTTTCTGAATTTAATGACGCAAATCTTTGCTGGAATTTTACAGCTCTTGGCGCCTCTTTTTCTGGTTTTGATTGTGACGGCGGTGGTTACCAATTTGGGGCAGGTGGGCTTGCGGGTTTCATTTTTCCCTCTCATGCCTGATATCTCCAAATTGAACCCTGTCAGTGGCTTGAAAAAATTATTCTCTCCGCAACCTTTGGTGCAGTTGGCGCAAAACCTTGTCAAGATTACGATTTTTGTCTGGTTAGCGGCTTCGATTCTGACCCATCACTACCAACAATTGCTACAAACCATGCAGATGAGCCTGAGTGAAACAGGGCGCTTGATTGGCTCGGTGGTTTGGGAGATCTCCTGGAAACTGGGCTTGGTCATGCTGATTCTGGCGATTGTCGATATCACCTGGCAGCGCTGGTTTTTTGAGCGCAGTATTCGTATGAGCAAGCAGGAGATCAAAGATGAACAGAAAAATGCAGAAGGGGATCCCCAGATCAAAGCCAAAATTCGTCAACTTCAGCGTAAAGCGGCGCTAAAACGGATGATGGAGGCGATTCCCCGTGCCGATGTGGTATTGACCAACCCCACCCATCTGGCCGTGGCGATTGAGTATAAGCCTGAAGAAATGAATGCGCCGCAGGTGGTGGCAAAGGGGGCGGGGGCTGTGGCTGAAAGGATCAAGGAACGTGCGCGTGAATACGAAGTACCGATCCTTGAAAACAAGCCTTTGGCCCGTGCACTTTTTCGCTCGGTTGAAGTGGGTGATGAAGTGCCTGCTGAGCTTTATGCGGGGGTTTCAGAGGTGTTGATTTACGTCTATCAACTGACAGGACGGCTGGAAGAGTTCTCGCCCAGAGAACTTTAGCGTATCAGGTAGCGGTAACGGGGTTGCAGTTCGAGCAGCGATTTTTGCAGAAGTTTTTCCTGCAAACGGGCCAGAAGTTCTGCCCGATCGCTTAAATTGCCTTTGCCTGATTCTGTCACTTCGCTGGCCTGGAGTCTTTTCGGGCCTGATTTCTGCCAAAGTTCGAATCCCAGCCGCATTTGCATTTCGATTTGGGCGGATCTGTTCTGGGGGCCCGGCCAGCCCAAGGGATAGGTTGGATTCATTTCTTTTAGTTCACGCAGTCTGACGCGGGTTTTTAAAATCAGCGGAGGCTCATTTTCAGTTGCCAATGCCTGACCTTGGCTGAGAAGGCGCAGATCGTGGGAGCAGTTTTTCCCAGGAGAGAGATTCAGCCGCAGTTCGCGGGGAAACTGGCGCAGGAGTAGGTTTTGAAAAGCCTCAGCTTCTTCAGTGCTCAGGGCCGTTTCTGTGGGAAGGGTTTCCAAACAGAGCTCGGCTTCCCGTGTATCTGGGGGCACAGGATCTTCCAGCACCATTTCAAGGCTATAGCAGCTTCCCAGCAGGGAGAGCAGCGCACAGAAAGATAAAAACCTGTAAATCATGCCTTTCAGTTTAGCAGATGCCATTGGCTGGGAGGTACTCTTCTCTCTGACTTCGGGGTATCATAGAGTGTGCTTCTGCATGAACAGACACAATTGAGAGAGAAAGAGGACTTAGTGGTGAGGCAATTTGATGGACTCAAAGGGCAAGATCTGGTTCAGTTACTCAATACGCTGGCGGGTGAAGGCACCTTGAAGACCCCTGGCGTGATCCATAAATTACAGGCAACCCATCCTCTGGGGGCTCAAAATACGCTTTATATCAGCGAAGATGTGTTTATTCATGCTTCTTCTACCGAATTTAAATTCAGTTTGAGTTCGGCCTTGGGTAAACGAGGCTTGATTGACAAGGCCCAACTTCAGGAAATGAAAGACTTTCGTAAAGCCCAGCAACCCACTCCCTCTCTGGCGGGTTTGCTTTTGAAACATGAATTGGTTTCTCCATCCAATCTTTTACGGGTAATCAATCACCTGAACGAAGTTTTGGCCTATGAAATCATGATGTGGCCGAATGCTGATTTTAAACTCTTTCCGCTTGAAGAGCGTCCCGATGATTTCTCTACTTTTTTCGCGGGAGAATTGAAGCCTGAAGGACTTTTAAATGTTCAAGATTTTGCCTTGGATGCAGATAAAAACATGCCGGTTTTGCTGCTCATGCGTGAAAAACTGGCAAACCCCAATATGATTCTGCGCCGTACCCGCGAGGTCGCTGATAACGAGCTTTCTGAACATCAGGCCTTGGTACATATGCTGGTGAATAACCGCAACAGTTTGCGGGATATTCTGCTGCTCTCTGATCTTGATTATTTTGAAACCTATACCGCGCTGTTTCAGCTTTTGAGTTGGGAGATGGTGGGGGTCGGCAGTTTAGAAACCCCCCGTTATCTTAAAAAAGAACCTGCTCCTACGGTTCGGCCCAGCGTCTCCCCCCGACCGGCTCCCTCTCTGGCCCGTGCAGCGGCCCCCCCTGCTGCCAAAGCTGAACCTGAATCCACAGGTGAAGAGCGTCTTTTCTTGCGTCGGGCCCGTGGTGCCGATCTGTTTCAGGTTTTAAGTTCTCTTTTAAAAGGGGGCAAACGCAGTGGCAAACTGGTGGTCGAAAGTCAGAAAAGCTCTGTGCGCAGTGAATTGATGCTGCATGAGGGCAATCTGGTTCACGCCAGTTCGACCATGTACAGTCACCGCTTTGGCGATTTACTCGTTAAAAAAGGAACCATCAGTTCTGAACAGCTGAATGCCGCGCTTGAAACGCAAAAAGAAAGCGCGGGCAAGCACTTGGGTGAAATTTTAGTTGAACAGAAATTGATTCCTGCGGATACCATTCCCAAAATAATCTACCATCAGATTGAATGCGTGCTCTATGAGCTTTTAAGTTGGCCTGATGCCAAATATTATTTTGAAGAATCTGCACGGCCTCTGCAGCAACAGTTTGTGGTCTTTGCCGATTACGAAATTGTAGATGGCCGTTTGATTCACCGCGAAGGCAGCGATGAGCCCAGTGGCCGAGATGTTTTGGGTGATGCGGATAAAAATCTGGCGATTCTTTTGATGATCAAAGAAAAAATGCCCCAACCCAAGGCCTTGGTGAGCAGAACGGCCAAAGACCCTGATTCAGCGCTTTCTTCTGAGCAGGAGCAGGTCATGACCCTGGTCAATGGACAGAATTCAATCAATGATATTTTGGTGCTTTCAGACCTGGATTATTTCGCAACCTATACTGCCTTGTTTCAGGTTTTCAGTACCGGTTTAATCGAAATCCAGGAATTAAGAGATGATACTGCCGGTGCCCAAGAGAGCGTAGTCGCACGCAAACCGATAGCTTCGACTCGCCCTGAATCTATTTCAGAAGTGGTCAAACCCAAACCTGCTTCTCCTTCACCTGTTTCGGCCCCACCAGCAGCTCCACCGAGCCGACCTGCGGTGACAGCCAGCGCGAATGCTTCACAACCCTATGAGCAATTGCGTAAAATCTTAGGGGAAGATATCCTGCGTGCTTTGACTCAGTTTCCCGCGCATCAGACTCCTGCTTTGCGCAAGGCACTCGAAGCCCTGATTGAGATTGCACATTCTTCCCGTTGAAGAAGAAACCGTGTTGACAAATTGTAAACAATTAGCCTATGCTGGTGATTAAGCAACCTGGGCGTTGTTTCTGTCTATAAAGAAGATACGGATAGCTTTGGCTTTACCTAAAAATGAATATTATTACGATAAGTGGGGTTTTCTAGTGGTGCGTAAAACTCGCCTTTTTTCAGGTCTTTTGGCATTCAGCCTGATTTTGACCACAGGTTGTGGAGATAAACAGCCCCCTCCTTTGACGGATACTGGCAGCAGTCTGACTTCTGGTTTGTCGCCTCTTACTCCAGTGGGAGGAGACAGTGGTCTGACTCCGATTGGGGATACGGGTACGATACCTGTGGATCCTGGTTCCAGCAATTTTAACCCCAATGATAATTTTGATCCCAATGCCAATCCTGTGGCGGCTGACCCCGCGGCAACTGAGCCTGTGCCCGTCGATCCTGCTTCTGCAGAACCCGTGGCGGAACCTACCGCTGATCCTGCGGCCGAACCGACTGTTGAGCCTACTGCCGAACCGACCGCTGAAGCCACTACCGATCCTTTGGCAACCCCCACTCCCACGCCGGATCCTTTGGCGACCCCCACGCCGACCCCAGAACCCACCCCCACGCCGACGCCAGATCCTTTGGCCACTCCTACGCCTACCCCGACCCCTACCCCCACGCCGACTCCTACGCCTACCCCGACCCCTACCCCCACCCCGGATCCCTATGGCAATGTAGCTTTGGGCTTTCTCAATCTGGGCGCGCTCGATAAACCCGATGGGATTGACGTGAAGAATGGCCGGGTGTATGTCTCGCATTATAAAGCGGGGGGTACTTTTAGCAATTACAAACGCTATATCCGCGATTTCCAGTTGACAAATGGCACCTATACCGATGTGACGGTCATGGATACTTTCTCTGACCAGAAAAACAATGGCGCCCTGGTTTTACTCAGTGGGGTATCTGTCAATGGTGGCGTGATTTGGAGCGTAACCAATGTGCCCGACAGCAGCGGTTACAATTTGTATAAACACAATACTGCTGGCCAGCTGATGCAGCGCTATAAGGTCGCTCAAAACCAGACCAACAGCACAATTCTGAATGATGTGGCGGTGGATACCACCACGGGCTTGGTCTATCTGGCCTCTCCCACGACCTTCAGCATTATCAAATATGATGATGTGACACCCAGCAATACCCAATTGCTCTTCAGTGGCGCAACCAATATCAACCCTGTAGGCTTGGGCCTTGACAGCACAGGCAATGTCTATACCACCGATGCAGGTACGGGCAAGATCATTAAGTTCTCCAAAACCGATGGTTCTCGCCTGCTCGAATTTGATGGCAAGGGCAAGAACGGTTCGGGTGAACTTTTCTCTGCGATTGGGGATGTGGCTGTTGACCCCCGCAATGGCGATATTTACGTTGCTGCGGTAGCCGGTGGCAAGGTGAAAATTTTCCGCTATGACGCCTCTGGTAATTTCACCCGCAGTTTCAGCCATGCCGATCTGACCGCTCCTAAAAAACTTTCGATTGGCAATGACGGCGTGATTCATGTCGTTGATGGCAATAAAAAAGCGATTCTGGCTTTTGCAGCGGGTAGCACTCCCTGATGCAGTTTTTTCTCGAAGATCGTTTCGAGTTTGAGCCTTCAGCCTTTATTGCCCCCTCAGCCCTGGTGCTGGGGGCGGTTCGCCTGGGGCGCAACAGTTCAGTTTGGTTTCAATCGGTCTTAAGAGGCGATTGTGACCGGATTGAAATTGGCGCAGACTCCAATATTCAGGATGGCTGTATTCTGCATACCATGGAAGACTATCCCGTGATTATTGGCGAGCGCGTTAGTTTTGGCCATTGTGTAATGGCCCATGGCTGTACGATTGGCAATGATGTTTTGGTGGGGATACGCGCCACGATTCTCAATGGGGCACAAATTGGTGAGAATTGTGTGATTGCCGCTGGTGCTCTGGTGCCAGAGAATCGGGTGATTCCCCCCCATTCTCTGGTGATGGGATCACCGGCCCGGGTGGTACGCGCTGTGGATGAGCGTCTTGTGCAGATGATTCGGGAAACCGCTGAACACTATGTTTTTTACAGCCGAGCATACGCCCGCATTTTACCGCCCTGGAAACCCCTTGAAAAATGTCTTTGATCTGTCGTCATCTTTGGATTCAGGGATGGGTACAAGGGGTTTGGTTCCGCCACAATACCCATGTGCAGGCCCAGGCGCTGGGGGAGCTTGCTGGTTGGGTACGCAATTTGCCTGATGGTCGGGTGGAGGTGAAAGTGCAGGGCTTGCCCGAGAAAGTAGAGGCTTTGGTGGCCTGGTGTCATCAGGGCCCCCCCTTGGCGCGGGTAGAGAAGCTGGAGCAGATCGAAGAGCCCCTCGATCCCCACTTGTCGGCTTTTCACGTCAGAGCCTGATTCTCTCTGCATTGCAAAATAAAAGCCCACCTCAATGGTGGGCTTTGATCGTTTCTGTTACTTGATCAGCGGGCAAATCCAGGGCTGTTATAGCCATCGGAGAAGGCATACATAGCTGTTTTGCCACCTTCCCAAAGCAGAGCTCCCACGCCGCCGATAATTCCGCCTTTAATCGCACCAGGAATAGCGCCTACACCCGCAAACGCAGCACCTACACCGGCACCTACACCTGCGCCAGAGGCGGTGCCACCGGCAATCGCAAGCCCTGCGCCCCCCAGGCGTTCACCCCAAGAGGTGTAGAGTTCATGTTCTTCAATAAAGTTATCATCGTTTTCGTCGAATTTTTTCAGTTCCAGAGCATATTCGGGAACTGCACGGCCCAGTTCGGCCAGGTTGATCTTGCGGCCTGAAATGACGGCCACACCATTGTCGCCTTGAACCAGGATATCGACTTTGCCATTTTTGGAGGTGCGATCAGTGAAGGTATTGACCACATTGCTGACCTGGCTCAGTTCGGCTTTTGAACTGTTCTGGTATTTTTCCAGCTCGGCCATGGTCATATTGCCAACATCTTTGGGAGCTTGTTTCATACCGTATTTGGTGACCTGAAAGGTCTGCCCATTTTGCAGTTTACTGATATCTCCCATTGCGTTGAACCTCGCTGAAGTACTGATCTTATCTTCATTATAAGTTCCTCGGGGCAAGATCTTGCCCCGAGGAATATTAAGTTTGGCTAAAGTTCAGATTGTAGCTCAATAATATTGATTTTCCCTAATCCATCCTTTAATTTCTCTTAATTTTAGAGGCTGCGTTCCCAGAATGGCGGCTCTGAGCTTGTTGCGAAGCTCGCCAGTTCCTGCGCAATGGCTGCCAGCAAATCTGTGATCCGTTTATGCAGGGGCAGCAAGAGGTGTGGATCCAATTGGGTATTTTGCAGGGCCTGTAAGAGTTCCAGCAATTCCCGGCGCAACAAACGCTGCAATTGGGGCAGTTGATCGGCCACAGGGCTTTGGGCCAGTTCTTTGAGCAGGTTTTGACGCAGACCTGACAGGCTCTCGTCAGTGGGCATCTGTCCCTGTTCCAGGCTGTTCAGAATATCCTGACAGACCTGCAGCAGTTTTTCAATTTCAGCTTTGAGCTTTGCTGTCAGTTCGGGGGCTTTTGTCGGCTGAGCCTCCGCTGGCATTTCCTTGGGGTTGAAGAAGGCCTGAATTTTTTTCAAAGGCGAGGCCTTTTTATGGCGTGGCTGAGACACTGAGAATACTTTAGGTTCTGCTTCCATGGCCATCAGATCAAAGGCTTGATCTGCGGGGGCTGCTGCGGCTTCTGCCATAGGAGCCGCACTGCGCAGTATGCCGCCCATCGCAGCTTCGGGAGGCAAGGGGGCCATGGCTGGCATCGGCATCGGCGGAGCTGGGGGCAGCGCACCCGTAAAGCCCAGATTGGCTTCGCTCCAGCTTTCTGGCAATTCAACGGGTTGTACCACCTGCTTGCGTTGGCCCGTGGGATTGACGATTTCTTCCGCATCAATGGCGACCAGGGCCGTGAAGCGGGAGAGCACGCCGTGGCTGCAGGAGAGCTGAATCATGTTCTGGCGCAAGGCATCAGAGGGGTTATACTCGGCCCGGAACTGATCCTCAAGTTCACTCAGGCGGCGGCGGGCCCAGAGATGTCGGATGGCGTCGAGGGTCACCTCTTGCGACTCGACCTCTGCTTGATACACTGTGCCATCGGCATTTTGGGCTTTGAT
Organism: bacterium (Candidatus Blackallbacteria) CG13_big_fil_rev_8_21_14_2_50_49_14; assembly: GCA_002783405.1. NCBI lineage: Bacteria > Candidatus Blackallbacteria > bacterium (Candidatus Blackallbacteria) CG13_big_fil_rev_8_21_14_2_50_49_14. The sequence goes on from PFGG01000080.1 coordinate 196,507, forward strand.
TCTGAGTTGTTGGGGCTGACCTTTAAAAAAGATTTGAATACTGCGTCCGCTGAAAACATCGGGCAAAGCTGTCGGCACCCGCTCTTGGAGTTCGCCTGCTTCGGTACTGAGTTCCAACTGGGTCAGCACGGGGTCGCCAATTTCCTGGGCGATGCCACGCAGGGCTGTGGTCAGCCCCTCGCCAGGAATTACAAAGTGGGCGGTTCCTCCCCCCAGGGCAGCCAGACGGTTGAGCAGTCCCGCATTGACGGCGGTATCGATGCCGACCGCAAAGACCCGGCAATCGCCCAACCCCTTTTGCAGGCGCTTGAGAACGGCAGATTCATCGCCAATCTGGCCATCGGTCAAGAGAACGACCACACGCTGGGCGAGACTTTCTTCCCGTTTTTGCAAAGCCTGAAGTGCGGCTTTCAGTGCCATCTCCAGCTCTGTGCCACCTCTTGCAGTCAGCGCTTGCAGAAAGCGCTGGCCTTCGTCCTGGCCGGCAGGATCTGCTGCCAGAAAGAGGGCCTGATTATCTTGCAACTTGGGGTGAAACCAATCCAGACGGTCATCGAAGGCCAGAATTGCATAGCGATCGCTGGGGCCCAGGGTTTCGAGCAGCAGACTGCAGGCTTGACTGGCCGAGGTCATTTTTAAACCTTCCATTGATCCTGAACGATCCACGACAAAGACCACTTCACGCGGCACGGGAGGCAGGTTTCGGGCTGGGGCTGTGACTTGCAGCAGTGAAAAACAGCCCTGTTCGGTCTGGGTTGTGAGCAGACTGGGTTTGAGCTGGGCTTCTGCCAGCCGCCAGCGCAAAATAAAATCACGGTTCAGGCGTTCGTTGGTTTTGGCGAGTTCGATGCGCAATCCCTGTGCTTTGAAGTGGGTTTGGGTGGCATGCTGACTGCAAACCAATTCAGAAATTTCCTCAGCCAGCAATTGCACTGAAAGGCTGAAATGGGTTTGGGGATCAAATCCCGGAGCCAGCAAGGGGGGGCTGATACGGGAGGCATCAGGGATCCTGTCACTATCCGTGGCTGTTCCTGCGCCGTGGGCTCCATTTTCAATCGCTTCGCCGGGCAGGTAGCGGGGAGCTGTCACCAGGGGCAGGCGCAGTTCACACAGGCCTTGCTCACTGAGCGGGAGCACCTGGGCATAGCGCAGTTCAATTTCCAGGCTTTCGCCGGGCATTAAATTGCCCAGGCTGAGGGTAAAAATTTCTTCTCTTTCCTGTTCCAGCAGACCGGCCCGACGCCCTTCTGAGAGCGCCTGTTGGTAGTTCTGACGGGCTTGCTGACGTTCTTGGGTTTCGGCAAGAATGACCCGCTCACCGGCTTTGAGGCGGAAGGAGCTGACAGCGGCTCCCCCCGGCAGGGGAAAGATATAGACGGCTTCCAGGGGCTGACTGAGGTTGTTTTCAAAGATCTGTTTGATCTGCACCTGGGCGATCTGGGCCCCGACCTGGGCTTCAATTTCAACGCCCGCCAGGGGCAAAACCCGTTTTTTTTCTTGCGCGATCACTTCTAAACTGCCAAAATGCAGGTTTTTTTCCTGGGTTTCAAAAAGGGGGATAGTCAGGCTCATGGCATCTCGTCTCCTTCTGCGGTTGAGGTTTTATCTGTGGCCAAGGTCTCCAGAATCTGTCGAATCTCTTCAAGCAGATGTTCTGGGTTTTGAGCGCGCCAATCGGCACTCAGTTTCAGGCTGAACCCTGGTTCTACAGGGATTTCGAGCCAGTTCAGAGCCTGAATTTTGCGTTGTGGGGTTTGTTTCAGGCTTTCGAGCAAATTTTGAATTTGGGCTTGATCCAGGCCAAAAATCTGGGCTTGAATCTGTGCCAGAGAATAACCCGCTGCCTGTAAGGCCTTGATCAGACTGGCCTGAAGCAGGTGTTTTTCCTGGTAACGGGCCTGGCGCTTTTCAATCAGCGGTGGATCGAGCAAGCCCAGGCTGGTGTAGTAGCGAAGCGTGCGACCGTCGGGGCGGGCCGCGATGCGGCGGTCATGAACCTGTCCCAGCAGATTGAGGCTGGCCAGTTTGGCCTCCACGGCTTCTGCAAGTTCTTCGAGGGTCCACGCATGCTTGTTCATGACAGTATAATATAAAATTACTGTAATACTGTCAAGTTGAGTTTTGGCTTTCAAAAGAGTAAAATGCTCACAGATCTTTACGCATCAGGAAAACATCATGTCAATTTTCCCTTTGTTTTTTCGCTCAGCCCTGAGCTTGGGCTTGCTCTTGGGGTCGATGGGGACTCTGGCTTCCGCTTCTTTGGCGCACAAGCCCCAGCCCTTGGTGATCGCCCACCGTGGGGCCTGTGGCCTGTTTCCAGAGCATACGCTGGCGGCCTACCGTGAAGCGATTCAGGAAGGTGCAGATTTTATCGAACCCGATGTGGTATCAACGAAAGACGGTGTTTTGGTTGTGCGTCATGAAAACAATCTGGTGGATACCACCGATGTCGCCGTCAAATTCCCCAAGCGCAAGCGCACGAAAACCATCGATGGCCAGGCTGTCACGGGCTGGTTCAGTGAAGATTTTACCCTCAAAGAACTGAAAACCCTATGGGCGAAACAACGTTTCGATTTTCGCCCCCAGCAGGAAAATGGCAAATACGAAATTCCGACCCTTGAAGAGGTTTTGCAGTTGCTGAAAAATCACCAGCTGAAAACCGGGATGCGGATTGGGGTTTACCCTGAAACCAAGCATCCCAGTTATTTTAAAAAGCTGGGCCTGCCGCTTGAAGATCGTCTCTTGGGCCTGCTCAAACGTTATGGTTATGAAACAGCTTCTGACCCCGTTTTTATTCAATCCTTTGAAGTTGAAAATCTTCAGCAATTGAATCAAAAGACCTCGATTCGGCTGATTCAATTGGTGGAGTCTGAAGGTCAACCTGCGGATTTTGGCCTGCGCAAAGACAAACGCACTTACAGCGATTTACTCAGCCCCGAAGGTTTGCGATTTGTTTCAAGCTATGCCAATGGCCTGGGCCCTCCCAAACAAATTTTGGTCAAGCCCCAGGGGGATCGTTTGGTCAGTACTGGCTTGCTTGAGCTGGCCCACCGTCATGGGCTGGCTGTTCATCCCTGGACTTTTCGCAATGAGAGCCAGTTTTTAGCGCCCCAGTTCAAACAGGACCCAGCTGCCGAATATGCTTTTTATTATCAATTGGGTGTAGATGGCGTTTTCAGCGAGTTTCCTGACTTGGCACGAAAGGGTCTGAAACAGGAGCAGCCTTAAAAGAAGCGGGCTGAAAACCTGCCGGTTTGGGGCCTCAAAATAGGGTAAACTGAATAGCAATGGCAGATTTCAACCTTTTTTCTGACGATGAGCAGGATTCGACTCAGCTGCTGGAGAGCACTCCAGCCCCTGATCCGCTGGTGCAATTGAGTTCGCTTGAAGAACTTGAAAAAACCTTTATTTTTCAATCCGATGAAACGGCTTGTCTGGATCAGGACGATGAAGCCTATGCTTATGCTACCCAGAGCCGTCAGCGCTACGATATGGTCGTGATGGTCGGCGAAGGGGCCATGGGCCAGGTTTTTCTGGCACGGGATGTGGATTTGCTGCGCAAGGTGGCGTATAAAAAACTTCACGACAAGGTTGCTGTCGATCGGGGCGTGCTTTCGCGGTTTTTAAAAGAAGTTCAAATCACCGCCCAGTTGGAACACCCCAATGTGGTGCCGGTCTATACCCTTGAAAAAACCGAGGACCAAAGCCTGGCCTATGCCATGAAACTGGTCATGGGCAAGACCCTCAAAGAGCTTTTACAGGAAGCCCGCCAGGCCTATGATCAGGGCCAACTCCCCGATGAGGAATGTGCTGCGACCACGTTGCTTGAACATTTTCTCAAAGTTTTGGATGCCTTGGCCTATGCCCATAACAAGGGCGTGATTCATCGCGATTTAAAGCCTGCCAATATTATGATTGGCCGTTACCGTGAGGTCTATGTCATGGATTGGGGCATTGCCAGAGTCTTTGGGGTGCCCGATGAGACCGTTTCTGAAAGCGAATCAGAGCTGGTTTCTGTGGCCAGTCTGAATGAGCAGGAAGACGATCTGGAGCAGACCCGTGCAGGCCAGATTCTGGGCACCCCCCGTTATCTCTCACCGGAACAGGCCACGGGTCGGAATGAAAAGCTGGACGGGCGCAGTGACCAGTTTACCTTGGGTTTGATTCTGTTTGAGCTGGTGACCCTGAAGCCTGCCTATACGGGTAAGAATATAACCGATCTGCTCAAGCGGGTGTTGAAAGCTGAGAAAGAGCCCTTTGTGCATTATCAGCCCAAACAGCGCATTCCCCGCGAATTACAGGCGATTATCAATAAGGCCACGGCCCGCAAGGCCGATCAACGCTATCCTTCGCTGCGGGAAATGTCTGAAGATTTGCGCCGCTATTTGCAGGGGAAATCTGTGCTGGCCCAGCCGGACACACAGATTCAGGCCACAGCCCGATGGTTTCAGCACCATCCCTTTTTATCCGCGGGTCTGATTCTTGTTCTGTTGCTCAGTGGGGCCAGTTCTGCGACCTGGAGTATGGTGCAGCAGCAGCGCAGCATGCTCCAGCTGCAGAAACGTGAGCATATTTTAAGTCAGTTTCAGACGGCTGTTTCGGCCCAGTCGCAAAGTTTGAACAATAGTTTTATGCGCTACGAGATTTTGTTGCGGGGCCTTTCGGCAGCAGCTGAAACCCTGTTGCAAAGGGGAGAACCTCAAGCTGGTCCGCTCTATACCGAAGATCGCTTTGCCACACCGGGGTTGGCCCCCCCTGATTTTCGCTATGCGCCCCATTATGGCAAGCTGATCAGTTTAGAACAGCCCGTTTTCAGGCGCGCACCCGGTGTATCTGAAAGCGCCGTCGAACCTGTGGCCAGAAGGCTTTTGCCCTTGGGGGCTTATTTTCAAAAAATGTTTCTCTCCAGCCTGGGGCAGACCCAAGTCCAAGACCGTGGGGCGGCTTTGCAAAAAATTGCCGAAAAAGGCGGCCCTTTGATCTGGAGTTATGTCGGCTTGGAACAGGGCTTGCACATGGCCTACCCTGGCAAGGCGGGTTATCCGGTTTCCTATGATCCCCGCCAAAGACCCTGGTATCAGCTCTCGGCACATAAACAGGGCCTGCATTGGGGCAACCCCTATGTCGATGTACAGGGCCAGGGCCTGCTGCTGCCCTGTAGCACGGCACTCTATGATCGCCAGGGCCATTTTCTGGGCGTGGCAGGGGTGGAGCTGACCTTTCAGTATTTGGTCGATCATCTTTTGCATTTGCCGGATTATCAGGTGATTCAGACCTATCTGCTCGATGACCAGGGCCGAATTATGGTGCGTTCCAGTGATCGCAAGCGCAAATATGGCCTGCGTTTTGGCGAAGATAGCCTGGGGCAGGCTTTGGACCTGCCGCTTTTTCCGCAATCCCAGGTGGTTGAAAAAATCAAAGCCAAGGGATCGGGTCAGCTCAGCTATCTGGAAGATGGCCGCCGTATTTTATTGGCTTATTATCGTCTCGATGCTCTCAATTGGTATTATGCCGTGGCTGTCGATGAGGATGATTTGCTGGGGCTGCGTTAGGGCTTTTATTGGTTTTAAATTAGCTTCTGTATTTTTATGTATGCTAAACTTGCGTTATGAGTAAATCACGCATTCATTGGGATCACTATTTCAGTCAATGGCTGGCACATGCTTTGCCCCGTCATGATTTGGTGGTTGAAGAAAAACCCCAGTTCAGCCAGTTGCCTTTAGAAGCAGATATTCTGATCATTGCGGCATCACAGGCAAAGTCTGCTTGGCAAAATCACCCCCTCTGGCGTTATCTTAGTCCCTATACGGTAATTGAATTTAAATCTGTCTCAGATCCCTTTCGGGGTCATGATTTAGAAACGCTTTCAGCCTATGTTGCTTTGACCCATCGTCAGCATCAATTGGGATTGCAAACCCAGGTCGGGGGCTGGCTGATTGTTTCACATCTGAACAAGGCCTTGCGCCAACGTCTGCAAAACTATGGGCTTGTTCTGCAAAATATTTTTCCTGGTTTCTGGCAGGCTGAAACGACTTTTTTCCCCTTGGCTGTGGTGGAGTACGATCAATTGCCCAATATGCCTGATTATTTTGAGCTCAAAACCTTTATGCGTGGGGGAAAAGACTTGCAAGAGACGCTGCGCATGGGTTTGCAGCAATTAGAGGGTAGTAATTTGCAGAACGAATACCTTACAATAATCTCAGCGATACATAAACAGGAGGCCGAGGCTGTGATTCAACTCTTGGAAAGCGAAAAAGAGAACGTGGCCTGGGTGGTTGAGCAACTCCTGGAAAGATCTCCTGATCTGGGTGAAAAGATTCCCTTTATTCAGGCTCAGAAATCTTCAGGTTGGTTGAACGGCAAACAGGAAGGTCGGCGAGAAGGTTTACGTGAGACGGCCCGTCAGATGTTGAAAAAGGGTTTTGAACTGAATTTGGTTGCTGAGCTTACAGGTTTGTCTCTGGATCAGATTGAGCAACTCAAGACTGAAACTTTGGAGTCTTAACGGGATTCTCTTGGTCTTTTGCAAATTCAGGGCTGAGTGAGGCCGAGATAGCTGGGCTCTAAGGCCAGAGAGTGGGGGTCGCAGGTGGCGTGGGGGATTCGGGCCGCCGTCTCCGCACATCGTGTGCGTCAACGCTATCTACGCGTTGCTCCGCTGTCCTTGGTTCTACGGCTCCTGTGTCGCCAAGAACCAAGGCAATTTCCAGGCCCCTGAACTTTACTATAGTCTTTTTTCCTACATAATGGTCAGTAATCTTGAATATAGAAAGTATCAGTATAGTCTTGATATATTTTCTCAAATAAATCTCCTAACTTTAATAAGTTCCTCTTTTGTTGTTCGTCTGCGATCACCTTCTGTTTCTATGAAATAAACAAAATGTTTTGTTTCGTGTAGATACTCTGGATTTGAACTTGGTACTTGATTAACTTTAAAAAGAGGCTTAATTTGCAGATGATAACGATAATAATCACTTAACCAGCTATAATCAACAACTTTTGCATAATATATGAATGAGTTAATGTTAATTTTTGTTTTTATGCCGTCATAACCTTCTAAATCTTTTGTGTTCCCGTATTTATTTTCTGGGTTTTCACTTATAAAGTCGGAAACTAGTCCTGAAGTCACCTTATAATAAGCAGGATCGAGCAGCTCTAAACTTAATTTTGCAGGGATTAAAAGTTGAGTTTGAAAAGGCTCAATTTTAACAATAGGTGACGCAAATTCATAACCAGGGGGAATTATATGAGCTGACCAATACATATTAGGAGGAACTTCCATAATACCTTTAAATGGAGCTTCTTTTAATTGAGATATCTTAATAGTTGTAGTTTGCTTCAATGCCCCCGCAGGCAACTCCAGCTTGGCGACCCCCGGCAGTTCCACAGTCCCGCCTTCAGGCCCAACCCGGTTAATCCCTGGCGGGAAAGGGGCTTCGCCGCGCTGCTTTTGCCAGATCATCTGAAATTCTTTGATCTGATTGGCTTTAAAGCGCAGCACAAAAGCCTGCCCATCAGGGCTGTACCAATCACTCGGCACGGGCAGAGGGCGCAGGCCCAGTTTGAACCACTGTTTGGCCCGCTCGTCATCATGGTGCTTGCGCTCTTTGCTCAGGGTGTCTTTGACATAATAAAGCTCATCGCTGACCTCTAAAGAGCTGTTGTTTTTGGCTTCTTCGAGGTGAATCCAGGTTTTGAGCGTGGCGGCAGGCATTTGGAGCTTGGCTTCGCCATCACGGGCATCTCTGTCGGTGATTTCAAAGTGTGGGCCTGCTTCAAGCACCAGTTTAAACTCACCGGTTTCAGGAATGCGAATCTGTCGCTTACCCTTGGCTTCTTTGCTTTTCAGTTCAACGACCCAGGCTTTATGGTCTTCGTGGTCATCGTCACGGTGCGATTCTGGGCTGGGTGTGGCTTTGGGTTCTTTGTTCTTTTCGCTGGCGGTGGTGAAATCGCCATTCTCGGCTTGAAAGGCTTGCAGCAGGGCACTGACCTCATCCAGTTCGGGAGGCTCTGGGGCAGCGAGGGATGTGGTTTTGACCATGCTGGGGAAGGTGACTTTTTCAGGCGGTTTTGGGCTGTTATCAGCAGCGGTCATGACTGGGGCTTGCAAATCTTGCCTGGGAGGCTGTGTGGGAATCAAATTCAAGGTCATCATCAGGCCGGTGAGCAGGAACTTCATCCGAGCAATCCTCCTTCTTTCAGAAAAATGCATTCAGCGCAGATAGGGGCTTACCCGAGAGGTGAGAATTTTGATCAGAGCGGGATCCATATAACGGTAGCGGTCAGCAATATCGAGACAGATTAGTTTTTTGTCTTTTAAAAGGTTTTTATATTTTGACATGACTTTGTTCCGCTGATTTTTTTCCATGACAAAGAGTATATCTGCCCACTCAATCAGATCGCCACTGAGGGGTGTTTCAGCATCTCGGTTGATTCCACAGCTAAGCGCCTGCTGGCCGGGGTATGCAGAGAAAAGGGCCTGGGCTGTGGGGCTTCTGAGTTTGTTTTTGCCACAGATGAATAAGAGATTCATTTTTTCAGGGCTGTATCCGGTTCGTTTTGTTTTTGATCTTAGCATGCCCATGTGCTCTTTTTCTTCCCCTCGCTTTTCTGTATTCAGGTCTGAAATTGCTTCAGCCCCCTGAGGCCAGAGGCTGGGGTATAATGAAACCACTCTTCAAAATTCGGGCAAAGCGCCTGATTATCAGAAACAGAAACTGGGAGATTGACCCCTTATGAAAGAAATTGTCATTCTGCAGGGTGCCCGCACCCCTTTTGGTCGTTTTGGCGGTGGCCTCAAAGATGTTCCCGCAATTCAACTGGGCGTAACAGCCGTTAAAGAAGCCTTGCTGCGTAGCCAGGTAGAAGCCGCCCAGGTTGATCATATCGTGATGGGCAATGTCGTCCAGTCAGGCCCTGACCCGATCTATCTGGCCCGCCATGTGGGCATTTACAGTGGCATGCCAATTGAAAGCCCAGCCTTGACCGTGAACCGTCTCTGCGGTTCGGGTCTGGAAGCTGTGGTGCAGGCCGCGCATCTGATTCAGATGGATGAAGCCGAAATCGTGGTCTCAGGTGGCACTGAGAATATGAGCCAGATTCCCTATGTGATGCCCCAAGCCCGTTGGGGGTATCGCATGGGCAACAGCCAGGTACTGGACCTGATGACCACTTCGCTGATCGATGGCTATACTGGTCAGGGCATGGCGATTACCGCTGAAAATCTGGCTGAAAAATATGAGATCAGCCGTGAAGCTCAAGACCAATTCTCTGTGCGCAGTCAGCAATTGGCGGGTCAGGCACAGCAATCAGGACGTCTGGCGAAAGAGATCGTGCCTGTGGCGCTCAATGATAAAAAACAAACCGTGATTGAGCACGATGAACACATGCGGCCTGAAACCACGCTTGAACAGCTGGCCAAGCTCAAACCTGCCTTCAAGGCAGGGGGCTCAGTCACTGCTGGCAATGCCAGCGGCATCAATGATGGGGCGGCTGCCGTGATTGTGACCAGCGCAGACAAAGCCGCTCAAATGGGGGTTAAACCCCTGGCCCGGATTAAATCCTGGGCCAGTGCCGGGGTTCCCCCTGAAATCATGGGCTTTGGCCCCGTGCCCGCTTCGCGCAAGGCCTTGGAAAGAGCCGGTCTGACAATTGACCAGATGGATATTGTTGAGATCAATGAAGCCTTTGCGGCTCAGTACTTGGCGGTAGAAAAAGCACTGGAACTGAACCGTGACAAGGTCAATGTCAATGGCGGGGCGATTGCGATTGGGCATCCGCTGGGGGCTTCTGGCGCCCGTGTTCTGCTCTCTGCCATGCTGGAACTGCAGGCCCGCCAGCAGCGCTATGCGCTGGTCAGCCTGTGTATCGGCGGCGGACAGGGCATTGCCATGGTCATCGAGAACGCGGCGCTTTAAAGACCTGATGCAGCATGGATGACGCTGAAGATCTTTACGCTTTACTGCAGGTTCACGCCAAAGCCAGTCCTGAAGTGATCAAGAAGGCTTATTATACCCTGATGCAGAAAAACCATCCGGATCGGGGCGGGGATCTGCAGTTGGCGCAGCGTATCAACCATGCCTATGATATTCTCAATGATCCTGAGCGCCGCAAGCGCTATGACCTGTGGCGGGCTAAAATTCAACGCCAGCGGGAAATGGTCAAACAGGAACACGCGCAACAGGCCCGCAAAGCCAAAGAAAAAGCCCAGGAGCAGGCTGCTCTCAAGGCTGAACAGGCCGAGCTGAAAAAACTCGAGGGCAGTTTTCAAACCCCGGCCCTGTGGGGGCAGCATCTGGTCATGGCCGATGAACGTGGCCACCGTGTTTTGATCATGAACCTCAAGGGGGAAGTGGTTTGGAAATATGGCAAGCAGGTCGGGCAAAGTTTGAAAAAACCCCGATTGGCCCATTTTTCCAAAGAAGGCAAAATTCTGGTGGCTGACTGTGGTCAGCAGCAGGTACTCAAGCTCAATCTGAAAAAACAGACGGTCTGGAGCTATACCTATCAAAACCAGTCGGTGCAGATGCGGGCCCAGGCCCAACCTGCTTTTGTGGATGGCACTGAAAACGGAGGCATTTTAGTGACAGACACAGGCAACCGGATGGTTTTTGAAGTCACCCCGGATCACCAGATTGCCTGGCAGTTTAATGGGCAATTGGCCTTTAATCTGAAGCTTTCGCATTTATTAATCAAGCCTGAACTGTTTATGCCCGTTTCTGCCTTTGAGGTGGAGCCGGGTCTTTATTTGATCGCCGATCAGGGCAATGGCCGGATTTTACTGCTCAATCGCAAGGGCAAATTGGTCTGGATCTACCCCGAAAAGAAAAATGAAAGCCTGCGTGCTGTCAATTTTGCATATCGCCTGAAAAGCGGTAATATTTGGATAACGTCGGATAAACTGATCGAGGTGAATACCAAGGGCGAAGTGGTCTGGGAATACAGTAAACTCAATGACTCGGATATTAAACAGGCGTATCCGCTGACGGAGAGTCGCTTCCTTGTTGATTTTTCACATCTGGTGAAACGGGGAATCAACCAAGAAATGATGATGCTGGATCACGCGGGCAAGATACTGTTTCGCCACTATTATTCCCAACACCGCTTTATCTGAGAGAGAACGGGCTACCGATCGCCAGTCACGGGCATTTCCCGGCTGCCAGACCTGTAATTAAACGTGGAGATATGAAGGAATGGAAAATACGAAGATCCAAACGCTCTGGAATATGTGTCTGGAGCTTAAGGAAAAGCGGCAATTGCTGCTTGAGCAATGGCGTACGACTCAGCATTATCTCGATAAAAAGCAAACCCTGCTTGAGAGTGAATTCAACAGTTTGCGTCAGCAAAACGGGGAGTTGGCCCAGGGTGTCGATTCGCTTTATGCCCAACTGGATCAGTTTCGTTCATTCTGGAAAAGTTATTTTGGAGAATTTCATGAGCTTCAACAATCCTTCAGTGGTCTGGGCAGCTCCTATAAAGAGTTGAATGCTTCGTTTGGCCATCTCTACAGTGAACTCTCTCATCTCAGTGAGGAGATTCGAACCTTTACCTCCAGTTCAGGTGCCTCTGAACAAGACCTCAAAGATTTACAGGCCCGTTTTGAAGCCCAGCAGGAAAAACTCAAAACAGCCTATGCCGAATATGAAGCCCAACAGCAGCATCTTGACTCCTTAAATCAGGATAAGCTTCTGCAACAGGACACGATTGGTCAGATGCAGGTTGAATTGGAATCTCTGCGCGGCAATTTTTCTGATCTCGGTTCCTCTTTGTTGACCTTTCATCAGGAATTGAATTCCTATCGGGAAAAATGGCAACAGGAAAAGGCTGAGCATTTTCAGGCCTCGCAACAATTGCAAAGCGACCATGATGGGCTGCGCGAAGAACATGATCTGCTTCAGGGGCGTTATCTTACCCTGGAACGCGAACTCAACGAACTGCAGGAAACTCATGCAGAACTCAAAGAAACCCATGCGGGCTTAGCGGAACGTGACAGTGCCCAGCGCAGTGAAATTGAGGCCTTAAAAGCCCAGTTGATCCAGGCCCAGAACGAAATGGCGGAAGCTTCCGAGTTGGCCGGGCGTGCTCAGCAGGATCTGCAGAATTTAAGTGCGCAGATTGCAGACATTGATCATCAGGGGTTGGTCGACGCTCTGGCTGAGATGCAGACCCAATGGCAAACCTATCAAGCTGAACAGGCCGATCTGGCGCAAGCCTTTGCTCAATTAAAAGAGCAGCAGGCTGAAACCCAGAGTTCGCTTGAAATTGCTCAGTCTGAACTGGAAAGCCGCAATGCGGAGCTTGAAAAGGCTCAAGCTGAGCTTGAAAACCAAAACGCTGAACTTGAAACAGTCAAGTCTGAGCTGGAGAGCCGCAGTGCTGAGCTTGAAACCGCCAAGTCTGAGCTGGAAAGTCGCAGCGCTGAGCTTGAAACCGCCAAATCTGAGCTGGAAAGCCGCAGCGCTGAACTTGAAACTGCCAAGTCTGAGTTGGAAAGCCGCAGCGCTGAGCTTGAAACTGCCAAATCTGAACTGGAAAGCCAAAGTGCTGAGCTTGAAACTGCCAAGTCTGAACTGGAAAGCCAAAGTGCTGAGCTTGAAACTGCCAAGTCTGAGCTGGAAAGCCAAAGTGCTGAGCTTGAAACTGCCAAGTCTGAGTTGGAGAGCCGCAGTGCAGAACTTGAAACTGCCAAGTCTGAGCTGGAAAGCCGCAGTGCAGAACTTGAAACTGCCAAGTCTGAGCTGGAAAGCCGCAGTGCAGAACTTGAAACCGCCAAGTCTGAACTTGAAAACACCAAAGCTGAGCTGGACAATCGGGGAGCCGAACTTGCTGAGGCCAGACTCTCACTTGAAAGCCGCAGTGTAGAGCTTGAAGAAAAATCCGCTGAGCTGGCTCAGGCACGTGCCGCGCATGAAAAAGCGGTGGCCGAGCTTGAGACCCAATCCGGCCAAGTCAACGAACTCCAGCAAACGCTGAGTAAGCGTGAGCAGCAAATGGCTGGCTTTATTCAAGGCTTTGAAGACTTGCGTGAAGCCCATGTACAGCTGGGTCACCAGATTGATGTTTTGCGCACACAATTGGGTCCTCAGCAGGAAGAACTGAAACTTTTGGCGCAGGAACAGCAGGATTTGCGCAAAGATTTGAGTCAGCATGAAACCCAACTCCATGACTTGACGGCTCAGGTTCACGATTCTGCAGAAGAAGTGGGACGCAAAGAAAAGCTTTTGACCCAATTGGAAGGGTATGGCGAAGAATCTGATGCGATTCGCTCGGCCCGTACCGAACTGGTTGAAGAACTCAAGGCCGCCAAAGAGCGCTTAGAAGCTCTGCGTTCAGAACAGCACCAAAAAGAGCAGGAGCGTTCTGCCTGTTTTCAAACCTTGGAGCAGACCACTGAAAGCCTTGAGCAAAAGCAGCATGAACTGGAGCAGAGTGAGCAGGAGCTTCGTTATCGTCAGGAACACCTTGAGCAACTGGAAGCATTCCTACAGGGCTTGGAACAGGTTCCTGTCGAGCCAGTTGCTTTGCCTGCCCTTGAACCAACGTCTGCGCCTGCAGAGCCCCAGGACTCAGCCGTTCTTCAGCAGCTGAAATCTCAGCTTGAAAGTGCGCAGGATAAAATTCTTTTGCTGCAGCAGGAATTAAGTGAAAAAGAGGTGGCTCTCGAACAGGCCAATCAACAGGCGGCGGTCGATCATCTGTTGGATGATTTTGCTGCAGAAGCCGATGCCTTAAGTGAAGATGAATTGCAACGCCAATCTGATATTGATCTGGCGATCAGTGAAGAAGTCGAGCAAATTTCTTCTCTGCTTTCAGAAATTAATTTGGGAGCCTCGCATGCCTTTGAGGATGGCTCAGAGCCCGAGCTTTCACTTCAGGATTTTGATCTGGAGCCAGAATCGGCACCTGAAGAAGAGGGTTCTCCTTTTGACTTCGCAGAGAGCTCTCCTTTTGACCTTACAGACGAGGCGGCTCCGGCTGAAAAAGCGGCTCCGGCAGTCAAAGCCCGTCCGATGGTTTTGATCTATTCCCGCCAAGTGGATCCGATTCCTGAATGGCAAAGCCAGTTGAGTTCGTATTTGGATGAATATGCCTGTGATTATCAATGGCTGACGGGTGCTCAGCAGCCTGATTATGAAGCTGCTCCGGTGAAGGGCCTGGTCTTTTTGCTTGAACCCTCTGAGGCCTTGAATGAAGGGCTTTACCAAGAGGTTCAACGTCGCAATCTGCCTTTTATCAAGCACTATATCAGCAACCTTACCCGGCTTAAGATAGATATTTTGGATGCCTTTATCCGTTAAATTCCGTCATCTGGGGCGCTGGATCGCCTTGGGACTGCTTTTGGGAGCAGTTCAACCGGCCAGTGCCCTGGAGGCGGTCTTAAAAAAACGTCAGGATTTTTGTATTTTGCCACAAAAAACCTGTCAGCCTCTTTTTGCACTCAATCAGGGTGAAAAAGTAGAGGTGCTTTCCCAGGGCAGTGAGCCTGAATGGCTCAAGATTCGCTATCCCCGCAATGCCCAGATAGGGTGGGTTCCCACCAACAGCGTCGATTTAATTTTGCCAGATAAATTACAGTCCCAAAAAATCCACAGTTTTACAGAAAAATCCCATCCTGTTTGGATCTATTCAGCTGAGGGGGCCCGTATTCTGGCTGGAAATGAAGTTTTTCGTTTAGAGCCTGAAAAAGCAGAACTGTTTTCAGAGGGCAAACTTCGTTTTTTGAATTCTCATTCAGGCATGATTTCACCGTGTTTTGGTGATCCTTCAGCTTTGCAATGCCTGGTGCGGCAGGAACTTGAAAAGAACAGTTTTCTACAGGTTCAAACTGAGAACAAGAATGAGGCTTTTCCACGTTATGAAACGCTTTTGCATTTAACCCGCACGGATTTACCCCCGCAATTGGCTTTTTCCCCCTCTTGGGTGGTATTGGTCCAAGGGCAGGCTTTTTGGGGGGACAGTGTGATGGCGCTGTTTTCTGAAACCTTTCAGCCACGCCAGATACTTTCGAGTACGCGTGATTTGATTCCCTTCGTGCCTGGGGATTTGCGCAGTAAAATTCGCATGGATGCCCTGGAAATTGTGGCGCTTGAAAACAGGGGCATTGTGTACCTGGTGGCAGGTCAATTTGCCCGCAAAGAGAAATTGCTTTTGCGTTTCCAAATAACGGAAACACCCCCTTGGAAATATTTAGGTCAGTTGACCTGGCCAGAGCGCATTCCTTGGCAGGTGGGCAAGGCGCAACCGAGAATTCGGGTGGTTTCTCAGGGTGAGGATACCTGGCTGGCGCTTGCACCTGCTGCAGAGCCTGAAAACTTTGAGTTGTTTTTCTTTTCGGTGACAGGTGCGCCGCTCCTGCATGAAGCGGTGCCGCAACTGCGTGACCTGTGGTTGGATCCGCAAAATCGGCTGTGGATTTTAGCGGGTGACAGTTTGCTGCAAAAAAAGGTTGTGTTTGAGGCCAAGTCCCAGTGAAAGATTTTTGGCAGCTTTCGCCGGAAACGGTCTTAAGAGCAGAAAAAGAAACCCTGCTTTGGTTTCATCGTGGCAGTAGCGAAATGCTTGAACTCGATTCAGAGGGTATTTCCACCCTTGGTAGGGCCTTGGCAGGCCAAAAAGCACGTGGTTTACGGGCCCGTTTCTTTTTGCACTATTTGCGCTGTCGGGATTTTCTGCGCGTGGGTTCTTATCAGGATTTAAACAGCCTCAAGTCTTTCACTGCAAAGCTTGAATCCCAAAGGGCTTTGCAGAGTCCTTTGCGGGCCTATGCTGCGCCTGAAGCCCTGCATTTGAGTTTGACCGATCGTTGTGATCAGCGCTGTGCAGGTTGTTTTTTCAGCCATCAGGATCAGAAAATGCCGAGTCGTTTAATGGATGAAGCTGTTTTTCAACGTGTTTTGGCTGAAGCGGTTGAACATCGGGTTTTTCAAATCGCATTGGGGGGTGGAGAACCGCTTTTGCATCCCCGTCTGGTGGAGATGGTCCGTGCCATCCGGCAGGCCGGGATTTTGCCCTCTTTAACCAGCAACGGCAACCCTTTAACTGAAAAATTGGCCCAGGATTTAAAACAGGCAGGTTTGGGACAATTTCAAATCTCTTTAAACGGTCTGCGTGAAGCCATTCATCGCCAGACCCGTCCGAATCATGCCAGGGCCTTGGCGGCCATTCAAGTGTGTCGCCAAACGGGTTTGCGCTGGGGTTTGAATGTTTTGGTCACCCGTCAAAATCTGACTGAACTAGAGCCGCTTTTCAAGTTTGCCCAGACCCAAGGGGCCTGGTCCGTAAATCTGCTCAGACCCAAACCCGCGCTGCAGGGGGGAGATTGGTTGGAAAAGACCCTTACCACGGCTGAAGAAAACAGAGCTCTGCAGAAGGTTTTGCGGCGTTGGCAAAAGAAAAGTCGGTTTTTACTGACCACAGATTCTTCCTTTGCGTTTCTACGGGAAGGCCATTTAAAAGCATGGCAGGCTTCAGGTGTGCAGGGTTGCAGTGCTGGCCGGCAAATTTTGAGTATTGGCGTTGAGGGAGGGGTTTCTCCCTGCAGCCATGTTCCCTATGCGGAGACCTCCACCAGCTTTATGCAGGTTTGGCAGCAATCCGCGATTCTTGAACGCTTTCGCAGCTTAGAAGATCAGCTGCAGGGAGCTTGTCAGCGCTGTGAGCTGAAATCAGTCTGTCGGGGCTGTCGCGCGATTGTTTTGGCGCAGACCGGAGCTTTTGAAGGAGCAGATCCAGGATGTCCGAAACGCCTGTCTATTTTCTCTTAGCCCAGTTATTTACCTTAATGACCGCCAGTTTACGTCTGGCCTTGGCCTTTCTTGTGCTGGCGCTGCTCACCCTGCTGGGATCTGTTTTTTTTGCGCGGCAAGCTTTTCTTTTGCGCCTTTCCCGCTATTGGTTGGGTTGGGTGGCGGGTCTGGCCCTGGCAGGAGGGAGCTTCGCCCTTGCTGAAGTTCAACTTTTAAATTACGCCAACCCCTTTGTCTGGCAGGGTTTTTATCTCTCATGTGTGCTCTTGGGCTTGGGAGGCTTGTTTTTTACGCTTGACCGTTTTTTGCCTGCCAAAGCAGTCTATTTTCAAAGCGGTTTGATTTTGATGGTCTTGGTCTGGGTGAGTTTTCATCCAGGTTTCTCGCGTTCGAATCAGGTTTGGCTGACGGTTGTGTTTACGCTGCCCGTGGCGCTGGCTCTCAGTTATTTTTGTCTTTGGTTGCCCTTGAAAGTTGAAGTAGAACGCTCGCTTCGGCATCTATTTCACGGGCTTTGGGGAGGATCTTCTCTGCTGGCTTTGGGTTTGTATGTTTTCTGGCTTTATCCGCGTGTATCTGGCTTGCCACCCACTGGAGAGTTCTTTCCATTTCTCAATCTGTATGATTGGTTTTTCGTTGTTTTTATGATATTATATTCAGGTAATCTTTATATTGATTACTGGTTAAGAGAAGGAAAACGCCCCTTACTTCTGGCCTGGAATTATGGTGTCGTGGTCGCAGCGCTGCTTTGTCTCTGGTTTAATGCGTCCATTTTTGATACCCTGGCGTTATAGGTCCCCAAAATGCGATGAGATGGCAAGGAGCCCTGATACATGAGACAGATGTTGAGCAGAAGCGCAGTTCTGGTAATTCTGGCGGGTGCAGGACTGACTGCCTGCCTGCGTAACGGTGGCACTCCCGTGAGAAGTAATCTGGTGCCCACGGGTTTAAATGCTGCGGCGTCCCGCGCTGATGAACCTGTTTTTGGCAATACCGTCACCAATATTCGCCGGGTTTTGCAGAAGCCCTATAATGGCACCCTGCGTTTTGTTGTAATGGGAGATAACCGCAATTCTTCGCCTATTTCAACGGGGGGGAACAAGGTCTACGCCAAGGTGATTGAAGCTGTCAATCAGCTGAAACCTGATTTCGTCGTCAATATGGGCGACTTTACCTTTGACGCTTTGAAGCCTCACTGGACGACCTTTGAACGCATTACGGGCAAGGTTCAGGTTCCTTATCTGACGGTGGTGGGGAACCACGATATACTTTTTGGCAGAAGCTATTACGAAACACGTTATACCCAGCCCAATCCTGAGACTGGTTTGGATGATTATTCTTTTGATTATGGCAACAGCCGCATCATTGCGCTGGATTCAGCCAATTACAATCTGACAGATCGCCAGTTTGTCTGGCTGGAAAAACAATACCAGACCCCACTTAAGAAGTTTGTCTTTACCCATACCCCTCCGCGCTATGGCGTTTGGGATCATAAACTCTCACCCAGCCCTGAAATTTCAGCCCGTTTTATGGGTTTGAATGAAAAGTACCATGTAGATCATGTCTTTTTGGGCCATATTCACCTCTATGATAAGCGCGTGATCAATGGGGTTCCCTATGTGGTCAGTGGGGGAGCGGGGGCTCCTTTGGATCGGGGCAAAGACTATGGTGAAAATAAATACCACGTATCTTTGGTTGAAGTAACGGGAAATCAGGTGAGCGAACGTATGGTTCCGATTCAAACCCGTATTCAGACCCATGGGCCCACCACCTATACCCATGGGCTTGAAGCTAACCAAATGACGGATACTGTATTGAGAAACTTCCCCTCTGATTATATTCCACCGGAAGAGCAGGCCAACGACCGCTAATGCGTATTTTGATTTCAAATGATGATGGCGCGCATGCGCCTGGAATTCGGGCTTTGGCCAATCATTTGGCTGATTTGGGACACGAGATCACAATTGGCGCGCCTGATCGTGAACGCAGTACCACAGGCCATTGCCTGACTCTGCATAAACCTTTGCGGGCTGAGTCTGTGGCTGAGTATTATAGTTCTAAAGTGCACCAGGCCTGGAAAATCAATGGCACGCCCTGTGATTCTGTGAAGCTGGCGATGAATATGTTGCTTGATCTCGCTTCAATTGATCTTGTGCTCTCAGGGATTAACCGGGGGCCGAATCTGGGAACCGACGTGATTTATTCAGGTACTGTTTCAGCGGCTACCGAGGGTGCAATTCGTGGAATTCCCTCGATTGCTGTTTCTCTTGCCAGTTTTGATGATCGCCATTATCATACGGCGGCGGGTTTTATTGGCTCTTTTCTTGAACAGATTCGCTGGTCAGAATTTCCCAAACACACGCTTTTTAACGTCAATGTGCCCCCTGTTGAGCCCGAAGAGCTGGAAGGTGTGCGTGTCACCCGTCTGGGCTTGCATCGTTTTCGCGATATCTTTGAAAAACGAACGGATCTCCGCGGCCATGCCTATTATTGGCAGACGGGCATTGTTGAAGATCATGAAGAAGATGCGGATACGGATGTCTTCGCCATTCGCGAAAATTTTGTTTCAGTAACACCCATTCACTACGATATGACCCGCTACGCGTATATGCAAACACTGCAGTCCTGGGAAATTGGCCTGAAGCAGTCCTTGTCGCGCTGAGCTTTTTTTCTGGGGGGTGTAGGAATCCTTCAGAACCTAGAGTATCATAGTCTCATACGTTTCAAAACACGAAAATTTAGATGAAAATCATGCTGTCAGTAAAACAGCCAGGAGGATCAATGAAAGTCGGAATTCCCAAGGAGATCAAAGACCACGAATATCGCGTGGCGATTACACCTTCCGGCGTACAGGCCTTTCAGGCCCAGGGCCATGAAGTCTTTATTGAAAACAATGCCGGTTTGGGCAGTACCTTTACCAATGAAGATTATCATCAGGCGGGCGCCACGATTGTAGACAGTGCAGACGAAATTTTTGCCAAAGCCGATATGATTTTAAAAGTCAAAGAGCCTCAGCAGGAAGAATGCGGCAAATTGCGTGAAAACCAATTGCTCTTTACCTATTTGCACTTGGCGGCTGATCGTGAGTTGACAGCCAATGTCAAGAAGAGTGGTTGTATTGCCATTGCCTATGAAACGATTCAAATGCCCAATGGGTCCCTGCCGCTTTTGACCCCCATGAGTGAGATTGCCGGACGCATGTCTGTTCAGATTGGTGCCCAGTATCTTGAAAAACGCAATGGGGGCCGTGGCGTTTTAATGGGCGGCGTATCTGGCGTACCTTCAGCCAATGTCGTGATTTTAGGCGGCGGTGTTACCGGCACGCAAGCTGCAAAAGTAGCCTTGGGGATGGGCGCCTTTGTGACCATCGTCGATCGCAATATCGACCGTCTGCGCTATTTGGATGATATTCTCGAAGGCCGATTTGAAACGGTTGCTTCAGATATTGGTTCAATTGCCCGCAGTGTCAGTTTTGCTGATCTTTTGGTGGGTGCCGTTTTGATTCCTGGTGCCAAAGCCCCCACTCTGGTGAGTGAAGAAATGGTGAAAACCATGAAAGAGGGCAGCGTGATTGTGGATATCTCGATTGATCAGGGCGGATGTGTGGAGACGATTAAGCCCACATCCCACAGCAATCCGACCTATGTAAAACATGGGGTGATTCACTATGGCGTAACCAATATGCCGGGAGCAGTGCCTCGCACTTCGACCTATGCCTTGACCAATTCAACCCTGCCTTATGCCTTGCAGCTTGCAGCCAAGGGCTATCCAGCAGCTTTGGAGAATAACCAGCCTTTGCGCCATGGCGTGAATATTGAGCGGGGCCGGATTGTGCATCCTGTTGTGGCAGATGCTTTTCCTGACCTTGCCTAATTTTTAGATTGATTTAAAAGCTCCTGAGAGAAACTCTCAGGAGCTTTTTTCTTTTTCAGATGATTTTAAGGCTTTACATCGATTTTATTTATCTGAGATTTGACCTGATTCAGGTCGGTATTTGTGCATGATCTGCTTGAATCTCAAACTTGAAGGCTCGGATATCTTTCTTGAAGCCCAATGAGGGGGCTAAATCCTTCTGAAGTGTCGAGGTTATGTTCTGGTTAAACAGGATCTAAAAATAATCTAAAAAATAGCCGATGTATTTATTGACAGTAGAAGAGGAGATCCGTTATGATGAATTCACGTTGAACGCAGGGCAGCGAAAAGAGAGCGAAAAACGCACTCTGACTGAGTTTCCCGGTGAGCGACGCGAACCAAAAGAAAGACTGAAAAAAAGGGATGCAATTCCTTGACGCAGTCGAAACGGATCGGTTAAGATGAAAGTCCTCCGATTCGAGAGGCGAAAAGGTCGACTCAAGGGTTGACAAGCTCGATAGAAATCCGGTAAGATAATTAACTGCCGAACGAAATTGAGAAAGTTAACTGGAAGTGGTTGACGGTCGCCAAAGCGGTTCGGTAAGCTGAATAAGTGATCATTGAAAACTGAATAGCAATCAAGTCAACGTCAATTTATGTGAGTTAAGATTGAATTTAAACGAAGCTTAATAGCTTCAAAGCTTTTTAGCTGAGAGTTTGATCCTGGCTCAGAACGAACGCTGGCGGCGCGCCTAACACATGCAAGTCGAGCGATGAAGACTCCTTCGGGAGTGTATGAAGCGGCGGACGGGTGAGTAAAGCGTAGGCAACCTGCCCTAAAGAGGGGGACAACCTGCCGAAAGGTGGGCTAATACCGCGTAAGCTGTTAGAGTAATGTCTATCAGTAAAGGCTTCGGCCGCTTTAGGATGGGCCTACGTCCGATTAGATAGTTGGTGGGGTAAAGGCCTACCAAGTCTGCGATCGGTAACTGGTCTGAGAGGATGATCAGTCACACTGGAACTGAGACACGGTCCAGACTCCTACGGGAGGCAGCAGTGAGGAATTTTGCGCAATGGGGGAAACCCTGACGCAGCGACGCCGCGTGGAGGATGACGTCTTTCGGGATGTAAACTCCTGTCAGTGGGAACGATAATGACGGTACCCACAGAGGAAGCACCGGCTAACTCCGTGCCAGCAGCCGCGGTAAGACGGAGGGTGCAAGCGTTGTTCGGAATTACTGGGCGTAAAGCGTACGTAGGCGGTTGATTAAGTCAAATGTTAAAGCCCGGAGCTCAACTCCGAGGATGCACTTGATACTGGTCGACTAGAGGGCGATAGAGGAAAGCGGAATTCCGAGTGTAGCGGTGAAATGCGTAGATATTCGGAGGAACATCGGTAGCGAAAGCGGCTTTCTGGGTCGCTCCTGACGCTGAGGTACGAAAGCGTGGGTAGCAAACGGGATTAGATACCCCGGTAGTCCACGCCGTAAACGATGGATACTAGGTGTAGCGGGTATCGACCCCTGCTGTGCCGTAGCTAACGCGTTAAGTATCCCGCCTGGGGAGTACGCACGCAAGTGTGAAACTCAAAGGAATTGACGGGGGCCCGCACAAGCGGTGGAGGATGTGGTTTAATTCGACGCAACGCGAAAAACCTTACCAGGACTTGACATGTAGAGAATCTCTGTGAAAGCAGGGAGTGCCGCAAGGAGCTCTAACACAGGTGGTGCATGGCTGTCGTCAGCTCGTGTCGTGAGATGTTGGGTTAAGTCCCGCAACGAGCGCAACCCTCGAGTTTAGTTGCCATCAGGTAATGCTGAGCACTCTAGACTGACTGCCGGTAACAAACCGGAGGAAGGTGAGGACGACGTCAAGTCATCATGCCCCTTACGTCCTGGGCTACACACGTCCTACAATGGGTAAATATAAAGGGCAGCGAAGCCGCGAGGTGAAGCGAATCTCATAAAATTACCCTCAGTTCGGATTGCAGGCTGAAACTCGCCTGCATGAAGTAGGAATCGCTAGTAAACGCAGATCAGCATGCTGCGTTGAATACGTTCCCGGGCCTTGTACACACCGCCCGTCACACCACGAAAGATTGTTCAACCCGAAGTCGGTGGGCTAACCCTCTGGGAGGCAGCTGCCTAAGGTGGGGCAATTGATTGGGGTGAAGTCGTAACAAGGTAGCCGTACTGGAAGGTGCGGCTGGATCACCTCCTTTCTAGGGATGATTCGCAAGCGCTTCGGCGCTCAAGTGTTACAAATAGAGGATCGAGTCAGATGCGCGAGCGTCAGACATAAAAGAGCCTCTCAATGCTTGGTACTTCGGTACATGTGATATCCATTAGGTCGATTCACAGAATTTGACAGACAAGTTTGCTATTCAGTTTTCAGTGATCATTCAGCAATTAGGGGCTATTAGCTCAGTTGGTTAGAGCGCACGCTTGATAAGCGTGAGGTCCCTGGTTCGAGCCCAGGATGGCCCACTGAGGGGGTATAGCTCAGCTGGTAGAGCACCTGCCTTGCACGCAGGGGGTCAGCGGTTCGAGTCCGCTTACCTCCATTAACCGAAGTTGGTTAGCCTAAAGTACTTTACGAGTGCTTAACCTAGTGTTAAGATGAGAGAGTATTTTAAGCTGAGTAGGTCGGAAGATTTATGAAGCGACACGTTAGTGTACCTTGACAACTGCATAGAAAAATTGAATGGAAAACCAATGTTTGACGTTATGGTCAAACTATTAAGGGCGCACGGGGGATCCCTAGGTGCTGTCAGCCGATGAAAGACGTAGCAGGCTGCGAAAAGCCCGGACGAGCTGCCAAGCAAGCGTTGACTCCGGGATGTCTGAATGGGGAAACCCACCATGGTGAAGCCATGGTACTCCGTATTGAACACATAGATACGGTAGAGGTAAGCGAGCGAATTGAAACATCTTAGTAGCTCGAGGAAAGGAAAGCAAAAGCGACTCCCTAAGTAGCGGCGAGCGAACGGGGATGAGCCTAAACCACTGTCATGTTAAAGCGGGCTGCGTTGTGATGGTGGGGTTGTTGGGAGATTTTGGTAGTTATTGCCCTAGCTACACAGAGTTACAAAATGATTTGTTAGACGAACACAGCTGGAAAGTTGGACCAAAGCGGGTGATAGTCCTGTAGTCGAAAGCAAATTATCTCTGAAAGTCCACCCGAGTAGGCCGGGACACGTGAAATCCCGGTTGAATCTGCGAAGACCACTTCGTAAGGCTAAGTACTGAACAGCAACCGATAGTGAACTAGTACCGTGAGGGAAAGGTGAAAAGCACCCCGGAAGGGGAGTGAAATAGTAGTGAAACCGTGCGCTTACAAGCAGTCGGAGCTCTATTAAGAGAGTGACGGCGTACCTGTTGAAGAATGAGCCGCCGAGTTATCGTCAGCAGCAAGGTTAAGGAGTAAATATCCGGAGCCGAAGCGAAAGCGAGTCTGAATAGGGCATCTAGTTGCTGGCGGTAGACCCGAACCCGGATGATCTAACCATGGCCAGAATGAAGCGTGGGTGACACTGCGTGAAGGTTCGAACCCACTAATGTTGAAAAATTAGGGGATGAGCTGTGGTTAGCGGTGAAATGCCAATCGAATCCGGAGCTAGCTGGTTCTCCTCGAAATGGCTTTAGGGTCAGCCTCGAGCAAAAGCGTGTTGGGGGTAGAGCACTAGTTGGGTGCGGGGGATGAAATATCCTACCAAATCCTATTAAACTCCGAATACCAACATTGCGTTCCTCGGGAGTGAGACTACGGGAGATAAGTTTCGTGGTCGAAAGGGAAACAGCCCAGATCGTCAGCTAAGGTCCCAAAGTCATGGCTAAGTGGTTAAGGAGGTTGAGACGCTCAGACAACCAGGAGGTTGGCTTAGAAGCAGCAACCCTTGAAAGAGTGCGTAATAGCTCACTGGTCAAGCGTTTCAGCGCCGAAAATTCACGGGACTAAGCCATGCACCGAAGCTACGGGATTAACTTAGGTTAATCGGTAGAGGAGCGTTCTGCTGTAGGCCGAAGGTATAGCGTAAGCAGTGCTGGACGAAGCAGAAGTGAGAATGGCGGCATGAGTAACGAAAACATTGGTGAGAATCCAATGCGTCGAAAACCCAAGGTTTCCCTACGGCAGGTTCGTCCGCGTGGGGTTAGTCGGGGCCTAAGGTGAGGCTGAAAGGCGTAGCCGATGGATAGCAGGTTAATATTCCTGCACCACTCGTAGTGGTTTGAGCGAAGGGGGGACGCAGAAGGCTAGGTCAGGGGAACTGTTGGAATAGTTCCTTGTAGCATGTAGGTAGTCTGGATAGGCAAATCCGTCCGGATGTTGATCTGAGGTGCATACTGAAGCGGATACGTTCTGCAAACTGATTGACGCCACACTGCCAAGAAAATCCTCTAGTGACACAAAGAGTGCCCGTACCGTAAACCGACACAGGTGGGTTAGTAGAGAATACTAAGACGCGCGAGATAACCCTCGCTAAGGAACTCGGCAAAATAACTCTGTAACTTCGGGAGAAGGAGTGCCACATTAGTGTGTAGCGATTTACTCGTGAAGCATGAAGTGGTCGCAGCGGAGAGGTCCAAGCGACTGTTTAACAAAAACACAGGTCTCTGCTAAGACGTAAGTCGAAGTATAGGGGCTGACGCCTGCCCAGTGCCGGAAGGTTAAGGAAGGAGGTTAGGAGTAATCCGAAGCTTTTGACCGAAGCCCCGGTGAACGGCGGCCGTAACTATAACGGTCCTAAGGTAGCGAAATTCCTTGTCAGGTAAGTTCTGACCCGCACGAAAGGCGTAACGACTTGGACGCTGTCTCGGCGAGGGGCTCGGTGAAATTGGAATGGCTGTGAAGATACGGCCTACTCATACCAGGACAGAAAGACCCCATGGAGCTTTACTGTAGCTTGCCATTGAATTTGGGTTGCTTATGTGCAGGATAGGTGGGAGGCTGCGAAGCATTTTCGTCAGGAGATGTGGAGCCGTCGGTGAGATACCACTCTTAAGTAATCTAAATTCTAACTTTACACCGTAATCCGGGTAGAGGACAGTGGCTGGTAGGCAGTTTGACTGGGGCGGTCGCCTCCTAAAGAGTAACGGAGGCGTCCAAAGGTTCCCTCAGACTGGTTGGAAATCAGTCGCAGAGTGCAAAGGCATAAGGGAGCTTGACTGTGAGACTGACAGGTCGAACAGGGAGGAAACTCGGGCTTAGTGATCCGACGCCAGCGCGTGGAAGTGGCGTCGCTCAACGGATAAAAGTTACCCTGGGGATAACAGGCTGATCTCCCCCAAGAGTCCACATCGACGGGGAGGTTTGGCACCTCGATGTCGGCTCGTCGCAACCTGGGGCGGTAGTACGTCCCAAGGGTTGGGCTGTTCGCCCATTAAAGCGGTACGTGAGCTGGGTTCAGAACGTCGTGAGACAGTTCGGTCCATATCCGGTATGAGCGCAGGAAATTTGAGAGGAGCCGTCCTTAGTACGAGAGGACCGGGACGGACCAACCTCCAGTGTACCAGTGGTTCCGCCAAGGGGCCAACGCTGGGTAGCTGTGTTGGGAGTGGATAAGCGCTGAAAGCATCTAAGTGCGAAGCCCACCTTAAGATAAGATTTCCCATCTCTATATGAGAGTAAGACCCCCGGAAGATAATCGGGTAGATAGGCTGCAAGTGTAAGGGTAGCAATATTTTTAGCTGAGCAGTACTAATAGGTCGAGGGTTTGACCTACAACAAACAGGTTTTCTATTCATTCTATGCAGTTGTCAAGGTATATGAGATCCCCTTAGTGGGACTTCCTTGGTGACAAGGCGTTGCGGACCCACCCGTTCCCATCCCGAACACGGTAGTGAAACGCGGCAGCAGCGAAAATACTCGGCGGGAGACTGCCCGGGAAGATAGCCCGTCGCCAGGGAATACCTTGAAAAAAGGCCTCCTCTTTATTGAGG